>SKNJ01000310.1 GCA_007120575.1 Thioalkalivibrio sp. | reverse complement strand
TCGATGCCGCTACCTTCCGCACCGGGATCCTTGAGGACCTGGAGGCCCGTCAGGACCCGCGCGTGGACCAGTTGCGCCTGGTGGGCGAGCGCGCCTTTCCCCATTTCCCCTACCGCAGTTCCACCCGCCTGTATCCGGAGTGGCCGCTGGCGATGCGCGGCGATCTCGAGGCGGGCCTGGCGCACCGCATCCTGCAGGCGGCACTGGCGCTGCCGGAGGAGCATCCGGCGGCCCGGGCGGCCGGCATCGCGGGCTGGACCGCGCCGCGTTCCTATGACGGGGTACATGCCCTGATGTACGCGCTCGGGGTGGGTCTGTATGCCCCGGAGCCCTTCCATATCCTCGACTGGCTGCGCGCCCATCTGCTCTGGATCCTATCCGCCCTGACCCTGCTGATCGGTCTCGCCCTGCTTTACGTGACGCGCGCACATGCGCGCTTGCGTATTGCCGGCCACAACCTGGAGCGCAGCATGGAGGCGATCCCCGATGCCGTCATCACACTGGATGCGCATGACGGGGTTGCCTACATGAATCCCGCTGCCGAGGCGATGACCGGCCTGGTGGGTGACCAGGCTCGCGGGGCCCGCCTCGATCAGGTGCTGGACCTGCGTGAACTGGGCGGCGACCAGCCGCTGCTGAAGCCTGCACGCGGCGTAAAATTGGCCGCCCGTCTCGGGCGGCGCACGGATGCCCGTCTGGTGGATCGCCAGGGCCACGAGCGCATCGTGCAGGTGGCGCGCACGCCTCTGGATCCGGTGGCCGGGGCGTCGGTGCGCAATCTTCTGGTGCTGACCGACGTCTCGGAGGAGCGGCGTCTGGTTGATCGGCTGGTCCACGAGGCCAGCCACGATGCCCTGACCGGCCTGCTGAACCGCCGCGCCTTCGAACAGGAGCTGGAGCGCGCGCTGGAACTGGTGGCCCGCGATGGCATGGTGGCCAGCCTGCTGCTGGTGGATCTCGACTATTTCAAGGACGTCAACGACCATCATGGTCACCGGGTGGGCGACGAGCTCTTGCGCCAGGTGGCACGGGTCCTGCGACAGTTGACCCGGAGCGGTGATGCCGTCGCGCGCATCGGGGGCGACGAGTTCGCGATCATCGCCTTCGCGACCGACAGCGAGAATGCGCGGATCCTGGGGCAGCGCATTTGCAGCGCGCTGGGCGACCGGCCGTTGCAGGTCGAGGCCAGGGAGGTCACCATTGGCGCGTCCGTGGGGGTCCTGGAATTGACGGCCGACCTGCCTGGCATCGACGAGGCATTTGTCGCGGCCGACCGTGCCTGCTACCAGGCGAAGGACGAGGGGCGCGGCCGGGTGGGTGTGGCCCGCAGGGCGGACATCCATCCCATTGCCGGATCCTGACGGGGGGCATACAGCATCCCCGGGATGCCGGCCGGAGCGGAAAAGGAACGACATGGCTGTTGAGCCCCGTTTGCGCGTGATCCTCGTGGCCCTGGTTCTGCTCGGGCTGGGTGGCTGTGCCACCGTGCCCAGCGAGGACCGGCATCCGGCCGACCCCTGGGAGGCCTACAATCGTGCGGTGTTTCAGTTCAACGACGACTTTGACCAGGCCCTGCTGCGCCCGGCAGCGGTGCAGTACCAGCGGCTGCCCGGCCCGGTGCAGACCGGGGTCGGAAATTTCTTCTCCAACCTGAATGACGTGGTCGTTTTGTTCAATAACCTTCTGCAGGGGAGCCTCGAGAATGCCGCCTCCGACGCCGGGCGGCTGATCTTCAATACGACCTTCGGCCTGCTGGGGGTGATCGACGTGGCCTCGCCGATGGGGCTGGACAAGAACAACGAGGATTTCGGTCAGACCCTGGGGGCCTGGGGTCTCCCGTCCGGTCCCTATCTGCAGCTGCCGTTCCTGGGGCCCAGTACCGCGCGCGACGCGCCCGCCCGGCTGGTCGATGCGCGGGTCAATCCGCTCCATCAGGCGACCCTCCGCGAGGACCGCAGGTTGCTCTGGACAGGGATGGTGGCCCTGGAGGTGGTCGACATGCGTGCCGGCCTGATCGCCACCGAACGGATGCTGGAGCAGCTGTCCGACGACCGCTATATCGCGATGCGCGAGGGCTACCTGCAGCGCCGCGAATTCCTGGTGCGCGGCGGGACTCCGGACGCGGAGGTCGATGCGATGCTGGACGAGCTGGAGGCGCTGGAGGCGCTGGATGACCTGGACGCGCTGGAAGGCGAGGAGGTCCCGGATTGAACAGCATCCCGGTCATGCTCGGGATCCTCGGGCTACGCCGCGGACCGCAGGACCTGCCGGCCGACCCCGTGACCCTGGTGTTCTGGGTCGGCGTCGCGATGGTGGCCGGCATGGCCATCGGGATCCCGATCTACGGCTTCGGGCGGGCGCTGGCCCTGAACCTGGTGGATCTGGCGGTACTGTTCGCGTTCGTGCGCGCGGTGCTGGCGATCCGCGGGGTTACCGGTCGCTGGATCCAGACCTATGCCGCGATGGTCGGGGTGGGGGCCATCCTCGGGGTTGGCATGGCCCTGCTGATGCAGCTCGGAGGTGCCCGGCCGGCAGATCCGGAGTCAGTGCCGGCGGCGGTGATGCTGGGATCGCTGATCCTGCTGGTATGGCTGCTGACCAGCTTTGGCCACATCCTGCAGCAGGCAATGGGTTTCGCCACGCGCCTGCCCGGCATTTTGCTGGGTCTGGGGTTCGTGGTGCTGTCCAGCGCTATCACCCAGCTCGCGATCGGGATGGTGCAATGAGTGCCGATTCGCTGCACGTGCTGGGGATCGGGGGCACCTTCATGGGCGGTCTGGCACAACTGGCGCGTGCCCGGGGGTATCGCGTCGGGGGGTCCGATCAGAAGCTGTATCCGCCCATGAGCGAACAATTGGAACAGGCCGGGATTGCCTGGCACGAGGGCCATGATCCGGCGACTCTGCCCGAGCACGGTCCGGTGGTAGTGGGCAATGTGATGACCCGCGGCATGCCGATTGTTGAGGCGTTGCTGGATCGCGGGCTGGACTACACCTCGGGCCCGCAGTGGCTGGCCGAGCACATCCTGCGCGATCGCTGGGTGCTGGCGGTGGCCGGTACGCATGGCAAGACCACGACTGCCAGCCTGCTTGCCTGGATCCTCGAATACGCGGGCATGAGCCCCGGCTTCCTGATCGGCGGGGTGCCCGGCAACTTCGGGACGAGCGCGCGCCCGGGCGAGGCGCCGTTCTTCGTGATCGAGGCGGACGAGTACGACAGTGCCTTCTTCGACAAGCGGGCCAAATTCGTGCATTACCGGCCACGCACCCTGGTACTGAACAATCTGGAATACGACCACGCCGACATTTACCCCGACCTGGCTGCGATCGAGCGGCAGTTCCATCATCTGGTACGCACGGTCCCGGGGCAGGGACGCATCCTGGTGCCGGCCGGTGATCCCGCGCTGGAACGGGTGCTGGCGATGGGCTGCTGGACCCCGGTCGAGTATCTTGCCGCTGACGACGGGCCCGGCGATGCGGTGGCCCTGGCGGCACGCGCCCTGAACGCGGATGCCTCGGCATTCGAGGTGCTGGCGGGTGGCGTGCTGCAGGGGCGGGTCCAATGGGACATGACCGGGCGGCATAACCTCGCCAATGCCCTGGCGGCGCTGGGCGCCGCCCGACACGCTGGCGTGCCGCTGGCGACCGGGCTGGCCGCCCTGCCCGCGTTCCGCGGCGTGCGCCGGCGCCAGGAGTTGCGGGCCGAGATCGGTGGCGTGCGGGTGATCGACGATTTCGCGCATCACCCGACCGCCATCCGTCTGACCCTCGAAGGGCTGCGCGCCCGGGTGGCACCCGGCGGGCGTCTGGTCGCGATCCTCGAGCCACGGTCCAATACCATGCGCATGGGCGTGCACGCCGAGGCGCTGGGCGCCGCGCTGGGGCACGCAGACCGCGTGCACCTGTACCATGCCCCGGAGATCGACTGGTCCACCGAGGGCCTGAGGGGGCGCCTGGGCGAACGCCTGCAGGTGGAGCGCACCATGCAAGACCTGTTGCAGGGGATACTGGCGCGGGCGCGCCCGGGCGATACGCTGGTCATCATGAGCAACGGTGGATTCGATGGCTTGCACCAGCGGCTGATCGAGGGACTGGAGGCCGCTGCATGAGCGCGCCGGGACGTTCGATCGCCCTGGCCCTGACCGGGGCCTCCGGTGCGCCGTACGGCCTGCGCCTGTTGCAGTGTCTGGTCGAGTCCGACGTGCAGGTGCACCTGATGCTGTCCAGACCGGCCCAGGTGGTGCTGGGTCTGGAGACGGAACTCGAAGTGCCGGGGCGTCCGGCCGAGATCGCACGCTTCTTTGCCGCGCGCCATGGCGCGGCCGAGGGACAGATTCGCTGCTATGGCCCGGAACAATGGACCGCACCGGTGGCCAGTGGCTCGGCGGTTCCCGATGCAATGGTGGTCTGTCCGTGCACTACCGCGACCGTATCCGCGGTGGCCACCGGGGCCTCGCGCGGCCTGATCGAGCGTGCCGCCGACGTGGTGCTCAAGGAGCGGCGCAAGCTCCTGCTGGTGGTGCGCGAGACGCCGTTCTCCGAGATCCACCTGGAGAACATGCTGCGCCTGGCGCGCATGGGTGCGGTCATCATGCCGGCCAGTCCGGCCTTTTATCACCACCCGGGCACGGTCGAGGATCTGGTCGATTTCATGGTCGCGCGGGTGCTGGATCACCTGGCGATCCCGCACGATCTGATGCTGCGCTGGGGCGAGTCGCCGGCTGCCGGAGAGGATGCATGACGACCCTGCCGCTGTTCCCGCTCAATACCGTGCTGTTTCCGGGTGGTTTGCTGCCCCTGCGGATCTTCGAGACCCGCTACCTGGACATGGTGCGGCGCTGTCTGCGCGAGGACGGGCGATTCGTAATCGTGGCCATCGAGCCCGACCCCGAGTCGGGCGAGCCGCATGCGGAGACCGATCCCGCCGCCGGTTTCTACCGGGTCGGGACCGAAGTTGTGATCGTCGACTGGGATCAGCGCCCGGACGGGCTCCTGGGAATCCTGGTGCAGGGCGAACGCCGCTGTGCCATCCAGATGCCACGGCGGGTCGCCTCCGACCTTTGGGTGGGCGAGGTCGAGTCACTGGAGGAATGGCCTGCGGTCAGCCTGCCGCTGGATTACACCTCGCTGGCGGGGCTGCTGGAGCGCTTGCTGGACCAGTTGGGAACGCCCTGGTCGCACCTGGAACGCCGGCTCGACGACTCCGCCTGGGTCGCGGCGCGATTGACCGAACTGCTGCCGATCGATCTCGGCGTCAAGCAGCGCCTGCTGGAGACCGACGACCCGATCGAGCGCCTGGAGCGCCTGCGCGCGGCCATGCTCGCGGCACCGAAATCCTGACAACGCCGGGCGGGACTGGTAAGGTCCGGGGTCAAATTTCGTTATCGGAGCCGAGTATGGCCGTTCAGGAACTGACCCAGGACACCTTCGAATCCACCATCAAGGACAATGGCATCGTCATTATGGACTTCTGGGCGCCTTGGTGTGGCCCGTGCCAGCAGTTTGCTCCGACCTTCGAGGAGGCCTCGGAGAAGCACGAGGACGTGGTGTTCGCCAAGGTAAATACCGACGAGGAGCAGAATATCGCCGCCGCGTTCCAGATCCGTTCGATCCCGACCCTGATGATCTTCCGCGACCAGATCATCGTGTTCTCGCAGCCGGGTGTACTGTCGCCGGGCCAGCTGGACGAGGTGCTGGGCAAGGTCAAGGAACTGGATATGGATGCGGTACGTGCCGACGTCCAGCGTCAGCAGCAGGAACAGGAGCAGGCCGGGGGCGCGTAAGCCGTCTCTGGCTACTGTCTCCCGCGGGTCAGGCCCGCGCGATGAAACCCGGCCGGGTGCGCGTCACCCGGCCGGGTTCTTTGTGTGTGGGGCGGGCGCCGGGACCGTAGAATGACCGTACTCGGGCCCGAAACCCGCCGCCCTGCGCGAAAGGATGCCGTGACCATATCCCAGCTTTCCGAGGCCGTGCGCCGGCCATGTTGAGCGTGATGACCCAGATGGGCGCGCTGATCGTTGCGGGCGTGGTCTGGCGTGCCCTGCAGCCCGGTGGTCTGGATGCGGACACCACGCGCCGGGTTCTTACGACCCTGGTCTACTACCTGTTGCTTCCGGCGCTGGTCCTGCAGGTGCTGTGGGTTGCCCCGCTGGGCCTCGACTCCCTGCGCATCGCCCTGGTGGCGGGCCTCACGGTTCTGGCGATGGTCGGGGTCACGTTGCTGGCCTGCCGGGTCTGCATGGCCGACCGGGCGGCGATCGGTGCCATGCTGTTGGCGGCGGCCTGGCCCAATGCGACCTATCTCGGTCTTCCCGTGCTCGACAGCCTGTTCGGCGAAGCGGGCCGCGCGGTGGCGATCCAGTACGACCTGTTCGCCTGTCTCCCGCTGGTCCTGACACTGGGCGTGTTGCTGGCGCGGCGCTACGGCGATCCCGAGGCGGTACGCCTGTACGGAGGCGGGAGCCCGTTGCGGGGACTGGCGGCGGTGCCGTCGATCTGGGCGGCGGTGGTGGGTGTTGCCCTGAACCTGGCCGGGGTTCCGCTACTCGACTGGCTGGATGTCTTTCTCGGCTTCCTGGCCGACAGTGTCGCCCCGCTGATGCTGTTCTCGCTGGGGCTGGCGCTGGTGTTCAACCGCTTTCGCGGGCGCGATGCCCGGCCGCTGGCGGTGGTGGTTCTGGTCCAGCTGATCCTGGCCCCGGTCTTCGCGCTGGGGCTGGTGCTGTGGACTGGCCTGGAGGGTGTGCCGGGTGTCGGGTCGGTGCTGGAGGCGGCGATGCCGGCGATGGTCCTGGGGCTGGTATTCTGTGATCGCTTTCGGCTCGATACCGGGCTGTACGCTGCGGCAGTCACGCTGACGACCGCGCTCTCGTTGATGACCCTGCCGCTGTGGTTTGCCCTCGCCACCCGCCTCATCGCCTGACCGGTAGTGGCTAGCCCTGGATCAGGGTCACCGTTTACGGTGGCCTCGCCCTGACCGCCAGCCAACACCGGGCAGGCGGCCGGACGGAAGCACAGCAAACACCAGAGGATGACCCAAGGCCAGCCACTACCGGCGCTGGCGGCCCGGACGGAGTCACCGTAAATGGCGCAAGCACACCGTGTGCGTGTACCCCAGTCCTGGGTGGCGGCACCCGGCAGGAGCCGGAGTCAGTCGCCGAGCTCCCGGCTGCGGTCCGCGGCGGCCTGCATGGCCCGGCGTATCAGGCCCCGCAGGTCGCCGTCCTCCAGCACCTGGAGGGCACGTTCGGTGGTGCCTCCCGGGGAAGTCACACGCCGGCGCAGTTCGGCCGCGTCTTCCTGGGTTTCGGTGGCCAGCCGGGTAGCGCCGGCCAGGGTGCCGAGGGTCAGTTCGAGGGCCGTTTCCGATGGCAGCCCCAGAGTGCGCGCGGCCTCCTCCATCGCTTCGATCATCAGGAACACGTAGGCGGGGCCGCTGCCCGAGGTGGCAGTGACCGCGTGCATCTGTTCCTCGTCGGTGACCCAGATGGCGCGCCCGACGGCTTCCAGCAGGCGAGTGGCCGTCGCATGATCCTCGGGGGTCGCGGTGGGGGCGGCATACAGTCCCGAGACCCCCGCGCCGACCAGCGCCGGGGTGTTGGGCATGGCCCGGATCAGACGGGTCTGCGGACCCAGCCAGCCGGCCAGTTGGCGGGTGGTGATGCCCGCGGCGACCGACAGCACCAGTGGTGCCCCGATGGCGACCGCGTCGCGCAGGCCGGGGGCCAGTTCCGGAAGGGTCTGCGGCTTGACCGCGAGGACCAGGGTGGCGCTGGAGCCGGCGAGGTCCTCGGCGCGGCCGGTGGCCAGGCCCGGATAACGTGCCTGCAGGGCCTCGACCTGTTCGGGGCGCGCGTCTGCGATGGCGATACGCTCTGCGGTATGTCCAGCCTGGAGCAGTCCACGGATCAGTGCCTCGCCCATGTTGCCGGCCCCCACAAAGGCAACTTCATAGTGTTGTTCGGTCATGCGGACGGCTCCTTGGATTGTGGTGGGCGTGGCCCGAACAGGGCGGTGCCGATGCGTACCAGCGTAGCCCCTTCGAGGATCGCGGCCTCGAGGTCGCCGGACATGCCCATCGACAGCGTGTCCAGCGCATGGCCCTCGCGGATCAGCGCCTGCTGCAGTTCGCGCAGCGCGGCGAAGGGCTTGCGCTGGCGCTCGGGGTCGGTCTCGGCCGGCGGCAGGGTCATCAGGCCCCGCAGTTCGAGCCCGGGGAGCGCGGTGACCGCCCCGGCCAGTGCGAATACCTCGCGCGGGTCGACCCCGGACTTTTGTGTCTCGCCACCGACGTTGACCTGCAGGCAGACCTGCAACGGAGGGCTGCCGGACGGGCGCTGCTCCGACAGCCGTCGCGCGATGCGTTCACGGTCGATGGTATGCACCCAGGCCGCGCGTTCGGCGACCGCGCGGGTTTTGTTGCCCTGCAGCGCCCCAATGAAGTGCCACTCGATGCCGAGCGGGTCCGGGGCGGCCTCCAGGGCGTCGTGCTTGTCGACGAATTCCTGTACGTAGTTCTCGCCGAAGGCGGTCTGGCCGCGCGCGTGCAGGGTGCGGATCTCGCGGTCGGAGCGGGTCTTGCTGACGGCCAGCAGGCGCACCGACGCCGGGTCGCGGCCGGCGTTTTCGCAGGCGATCCGGATGCGTTGCCGGACCTGGTTCAGGGCGCTGTCTGGCATGCTCATTTCCCTATGATATAGTCCGAAAAGACCCAGGGGCACCGGGGTCCGGTTCCTGCAGCGGGGCCGGCGCCGGCCCGTGCCAGTTCAACGGAGGGTGTCCGCGGGCACCAGCGGGCCAGGGGCCGGAGGGTCACGCCTGGCGCAACAGGGGGATACATGGACATCACGCAGCTGCTGTCGTTTTCGGTCAAGAACGGGGCCTCGGACCTGCACATCTCCGCGGGTATGCCGCCAATGGTACGCATCGACGGCGACATGCGCCGGGTGAACGTGCCGGTCATGGATCACAAGGAGGTCCAGGGCCTGATCTACGACATCATGAACGACCGCCAGCGCAAGGACTACGAGGAGTTCCTGGAGACGGACTTCTCGTTCGAGGTCAAGGGCCTGGCGCGCTTCCGCGTGAATGCCTTCAACCAGGACCGGGGTGCCGCGGCCGTATTCCGTACCATCCCGTCCAAGGTGCTGACCCTGGAAGAACTGGCAGCCCCGCGGGCCTTCGAGGAGATCGCGGATTATCCGCGCGGCATTGTCCTGGTCACCGGGCCGACCGGTTCCGGCAAGTCCACTACCCTGGCGGCGATGGTCAACCACCGCAACGAGAGCGATTACGGGCATATCCTGACTATCGAGGATCCGATCGAGTTCGTGCACGAGTCCAAGAAATCGCTGATCAACCAGCGCGAGGTGCATCGTGACACCCACGGTTTCAGCGAGGCACTGCGCTCCGCGCTGCGCGAGGACCCGGACACCATCCTGGTCGGCGAGCTGCGTGACCTCGAGACCATCCGCCTGGCCCTGACCGCGGCCGAGACCGGCCACCTGGTGTTCGGCACCCTGCATACCAGTTCCGCTGCCAAGACCATTGATCGCATCATCGACGTGTTTCCGGCCGCGGAGAAGGACATGGTGCGCGCGATGCTGTCCGAATCGTTGCGCGCGGTCATTGCGCAGACCCTGATGAAGAAAATCGGTGGTGGCCGGGTCGCGGCGCACGAGATCATGCTGGGGACTCCGGCGATCCGCAACCTGATTCGCGAGAACAAGGTCGCGCAGATGTACTCCACCATTCAGACCAGTGCGGGCAGCGGCATGCAGACCCTCGATCAGTGCCTGAAGGACATGCTGGCACAGGGGCTGGTGAGCCGCGAGGATGCCCGGCGCAAGGCCACTAATCCCGATGCGCTGTGACCTGTCGTGTGCCCGGGCCGGTATCCGATGAGATCATTGCCTGACCGCTGCGCCAGGAGCCTGTCGGATTTGGGCGATCGTCGCGAGCGTGGCGGGAGAGTGCGACCATTTTTTCGGTCTCTCGAGGCGCATAGTGGGAACTCTGTAACGAGAGAGAGCGGAAAAAGGGGCTGCTCTCCTGCCCACGCGCAGCAGATCCGTCCCAAATCCGACAGACTCCTAGGCCATGCCGGGGCTTGTCCGCTGCCCACGGCCCGCGTGCCATCCGACCACGGAGAATGACCAATGGATCGTGACAAGGCGATCAAGTACATGCACGACCTGCTGCGTGCCCTGGTGGAACGCGAGGGGTCGGATCTGTTTATCACCGTCGGGATGCCGCCCGCAGCCAAGATCGACGGGCGTGTGGTGCCGATGACGGAACAGAAACTGAGCGCATCGCATACGCAGGCGCTGGTGCGCGCGATGATGAACGACAAGCAGTCGGCGGAATACGAGCGCCATCAGGAGTGCAACTTCGCGATCGGGCTTCCGGGGATCTCGCGGTTCCGCGTGAACGCCTTTACCCAGCGCGGCAGCGCCGGCATGGTGCTGCGCGTGATCAATTCGGTGATCCCGAAGTTCGAGGACATCGACATGCCGCCGCAGCTCGAGAAGATCACCATGGAGCGGCGCGGGCTGGTGATCTTTGTTGGCGGCACGGGTTCGGGCAAGTCGACCTCCCTGGCGGCGATGATCGGTTACCGCAACCGCAATGCGCCTGACCATATCGTCACCATCGAGGATCCGATCGAGTTCGTGCACGAGCACGGAAAAAGTATCGTGACCCAGCGCGAGGTCGGGGTGGATACCGAGGGTTACGAGATCGCGCTGAAGAATACCCTGCGCCAGGCCCCCGACGTGATCCTGATCGGCGAGATCCGTGACCGCGAGACCATGGACTATGCGATCGCGTTCGCCGAAACCGGTCACCTGTGTCTGTCGACCCTGCACGCGAACAGTACCAACCAGGCTCTGGACCGGATCATCAACTTCTTCCCCGAGGACCGTCGCGAGCAATTGCTGATGGACCTGTCACTGAACCTGAAGGCGGTGATCTCGCAGCGCCTGGTGCGCAAGGAGGGCGAAGATGGCCGGGTGCCGGCGGTAGAGATCCTGATCAATACCCCGTTGATGTCGGATCTGATGCTGAAGGGCGCGGTGCACGACATGAAGGAATTGATGGCACGCTCGCGGGAACAGGGCATGCAGACCTTCGACCAGGCCCTGTTCGACCTCTACGAGGCCCACAAGATCAGTTACGAAGAGGCGCTGAGGAACGCCGACTCGGTGAATGATCTGCGCCTGCGCATCAAGCTCGACAGCAAGCGGGCCAAGCAGGAGGGCGGCGCGGCCCTGGATCAGGACACCAGCGATCTGGCGGTCGACGAGCGTGCCGAGGACTTCAACCTGCGCTAGGAGCCTGTCGGACTTGGGACGGATCTGCTGCGCGTGGGGGAGAGTGGCCCCTTTTTCCACTCTCTCTCGTTACATAGTTCCCACTATGCGCCTCGATAGACCGAAAAAATGGCCTCACTCTCCCGCCACGCTCGCGACGATCGCCCGAATCCGACAGACTCCTAGGCGTTGAGGAAACAGGAAACATGAGCCAGTTGCAGATCGAACCCTACCTCAAGCTGATGGCGCAGAAGGCCGCGTCGGACCTGTTCTTTGTGACTGGCGCGCCCGCCAGCATCAAGGTCGATGGTGTGTTGCAGCCAATCTCGCGCAAGGCCCTGGGGGTGGGCCAGGCCGAGTCGATCGCGCGCGAGCTGATGAGCGAGCACCAGGCCGAGATCTTCGAGCGCGAGACCGCGGTCAACTTCGGGCTCTCGCGCGAGGGGCTGGGGCGCTTCCGCGTGAACATCTACCGCCAGCGCGGCGAGGTCGCGATGGTGATCCGCTTCATTCGGGTGGCGATCCCGACGATCGAGCAGCTCGGGCTGCCGGAGGTGTTGAAGGACTTTGTGGTCAAGCGCGATGGCCTGATCCTGATCGTCGGGGCTACGGGTACCGGTAAATCGACCACGCTGGCATCGATGATCGACTACCGTAATTCCACCGAGAGTGGCCATATCCTGACGGTCGAGGACCCGATCGAATTCCTGTTCACTCACAAACGCTCGATCGTCGGTCAGCGCGAGGTCGGGATCGATACCCCGAGCTATGATCATGCGCTGGAAGAAGGGATGCGCGAGGCCCCGGACGTGATCATGATCGGGGAAGTGCGCTCGCGCGAAACCATGCGCGCGGCACTGAACTATGCCGATACCGGACACCTGGTGCTGACGACGCTGCATGCGACCAACACGACCCAGGCGCTGGATCGCGTGATCAACCTGTTCCCCGAGGACCACCGCCAGCAGATCCTGTCGGACCTGTCACTGAACCTGCGCGCGATCGTCGCTCAGCGCCTGCTGCAGACCAAGGAAGGGTCCCGCGTTGCGGCGCTGGAGGTGATGGTCAACACCCCCTACGTGGCCGAACTGATCCGCGAGGAGAAGGTTAGCGAGATCAAGGAGATCATGGCCAAGGGTGGTTCAGTCGGCATGCAGACCTTCGATCAGGCGATCGTGAAGCTGTTCAAGGCCGGTACAGTGATGCTGGACGAGGCACTGAACAAGGCGGATTCGCGCGCCGATCTCGAGTGGCGCCTGAACTTCGGCGGCGGGGTCGCAGCCGCCGAGGAGCGGGAAGAGGAACTCAAGCTGCCCGACTCGTAGGAGGCCGGCCCTCCGGGCGACGCGGGCGCGGGCTGTACCCTGTTGGCGAAGGCGGGTCCCTTCATCGGAGGAGGGCAAGGATGCGACGCCCGGCCCAGGATGGCGCCAGCCGGTCTGTGTCGACCTGCCAGGGCGCGTCGCGTGCGCAGGGCTCAGGCTGGTATCGGCTCCGGGAACACGTCGCCGGCGTCAAACACCGGGCCGTCCACGCAGACTCGTTTCATCGCCACCCCGTCCGTAGTGCGCACCGGCACCGTGCAGCCGGCGCAGCCGCCCACCGCGCAGGCCATGTACTCTTCCAGCGAGACCTGGCAGGGCAGTTCGAATTCGGCGGCCAGCGCGGCGCAGGCGGCGAGCATCGGGTGCGGTCCGCAGGCGAACAGCTCGACCCGCGCGTGCTGGTCGGCGCTCAGCCCGGCCAGCCAGCTCCGCGCCAGGTCGGTGACAAAGCCGTCGAATGCCCCGGGCAGTCCGGCCTTCGACGCGAGGCGGCAGGCGATCCCCCAGTCCTCCAGCAGCGGCAGGGTGGCGATCGCGCCATCCGGCAGACCGGGCCACAGGACCTCCGACGGGGTTGGACGAAACGGGAACGGGACCTCGGACCCCAGGATTGCGCGGGTCTGGCCGGCCTCGCCACGCTGGCGCAGGTGGTCGGCCAGGAACACCATCGGCGGGATGCCGACTCCGCCGCCCAGCAGCAGGCGCAGCGGGCGCTCGGGGTGCAGGCGGAATGGTTGTCCGATCGGACCCAGGACGCTGATCCCGGCATTCTCCGGCTGTTCCGAAAGGGCTCGCGTGCCATCCCCGACCACCTTGTAGAGGAACTCCACCCAGCCGGCTTCCGGGGCGACGCGCTGAATCGACAGCGGGCGCCGCATCGGCAGGCGCGGGGCGCATTGCAGGTGCGCGAACTGGCCCGGCTGTGCATGTCGCGCGCAGTGCGGCGCGTGGACCCGCAGGATCCACTGGTCGGCGCCGACGTCCTGGTGCGCCAGGATGCGTCCGGTCTCCTGGAAGATGGTGCCCCGGTGGGGGCGTGCGTCGGGCGCGGGGTTCGGATTCATGCGCTGTCCTCGGAGGAACGGGTCCAGACCGGGCGTCCGGCGATCCAGGTCGCCCTGACCTGGCCGGCAAAAGTCCAGCCGAAAAATGGGGTGTTGTGTCCGGCGCTCAGCCAGTCGTCCGGCCGGACCTCCTCGATCGCGTGCGGATCGTACAGCACGAAGTCGGCCGGCGCGCCGGGCGCGAGGCGGCCCTGGTCGAGGCCCAGGATGTCCGCCGGGCCGGCGGTTACACGCGCCAGTGCTTCGTGCAGGCCGAGCAGGCCATCTTCCACCAGGCGCAGGGTCAGGGGGAGCAGGGTCTCGAGCGCGGAGATGCCTGGCTGGGTGCCGGAGAACGGGCCCAGCTTGCTGTCGGGTTCGTGGGGCTGGTGGTCCGAGCAGATCGCGCTGATCTCGCCGCGTGCCAGCGCGGCACGCAGGCCATCGCGGTCGCGTTGAGTGCGCAACGGCGGTATTACGTGGCAGTGGGGGTCGTATTCGGCCACGTCCACCTCGGTCAGGAACAGTTGGTGCGCGGCGACATCCGCGCTCACCGGGAGCCCCTCGGCACGTGCCTTGGCGATCATCTCGGCTCCGCGTCGCGACGACAGCCGGGCCACATGGACCCGTGCCCCGGTCTGCTCCACCAGCGCCAGGATGGCCCCGAGGGCGGCCGTCTCCGCGGCCTCCGGGATCCCGGACAGGCCCAGCCGGGTGCTGACCGGTCCTTCGTGCATGCAGCCGGAGCCGGTCAGGGATGCGTCCTGGGCCGACAGCACGATGGTCAGGCCGAAGGTGGTGGCGTATTCCATGGCACGGCGCAGTACCAGCAGGCTGGCCAGCGGGTGCTGGGCATTGCTGACCCCGCGTGCCCCGGCGCGCAGCAGCGCGGCCATCTCCGCTAGTTGCTGGCCCTGCAGTTGATGGGTCAGTGCCCCGAGGACATATACCCGGACCCCGCAGGCCTGGCGCGCCCGGCCGGTGATCAGTTCGATCTCGGCGGGGGAGTCGATCGGGGGGTCGGTGTCCGGCGGGACTACCACGCTGCAGATCCCGCCGCGCGCGGCGGCCAGGGTCTCGCTGGCGATGGTGGCCTTGTGTTCCTCGCCGGGCTCGCGCATGCGCGCGGCCAGGTCCACCAGTCCGGGGAAGACCCACAGGCCGGTGCCGTCGATGCGTCGGCGTGGCTCGAAGCCATCCGGGATGGCGCCGCGTGCGAGGATCTCGCTGCCCTGCACGCACAGTGCGCCGATGGCATCGAAGCGGTCGGCCGGGTCGATGACCCGGACATTCTCGATCAGCACACTCACGACTGGTGTGCCCCCATCACCATCGACATCACCGCCATCCGCACCGAGATCCCGTACGTCACCTGTTCCAGGATCACCGAGTGCGGACCATCCGCGACCGCCGATTCGATCTCCACCCCGCGGTTCGCCGGCCCGGGGTGCATCACCAGGCAGGTCGGATGCGCCAGTTGCAGGCGCCGCGACGTCAGGCCGAACAGCTGGTAGTACTCGTGCTCGGACGGCAGATGCGCGTGTTCCATACGCTCGCGTTGCAGGCGCAGCATGATGATGACATCCACGTCCTTCAGGCCGGCGTCGAGGTCGTTGTAGACGTGCACCCCGAGCTGGTCGACGTCCGCCGGCAACAGCGAACAGGGGGCGATCACCCGTACCTCGCCGGTTTGCAGGATGTTCAGGGCATGGATCTGCGAGCGCGCGACCCGCGAGTGCAGGATGTCGCCCACGATTGCGACCTTCAGACGGGTGAAGTCGCCCTTGTGGCGACGGATCGTGAACATGTCCAGCAGCGCCTGGGTCGGGTGCGCATGGCGCCCGTCGCCGGCATTCAGCACGCTGATACCGGGTGCCACATGGCGGGCGATGAAGTGCGCGGCTCCGCTTTCCGCATGTCGGACCACGAACATGTCGACATGCATCGCCTCGAGGTTGCGCAGGGTGTCCAGCAGGCTCTCGCCCTTGGTCGCGGAGGAGGTGTCGATATTGATGTTGAGTACGTCCGCGGACAGGCGTTTGGCCGCGAGTTCGAAGGTTGTGCGGGTGCGAGTGCTGGCCTCGAAGAACAGGTTGACGATGGTCTTGCCGCGCAGCAGGGGGACCTTTTTGACCGCCTTTTCGTTCATGTTGGCGAACGACTCGGCGGTATCCAGGATCTCGGTCAGCAGTTCCCGGTTCAGGCCCTCGATGGTCAGCATGTGGCGCAGCTGGCCGTCGTCGGTCAGCTGCAGCCGGTGGGGCAGCGGACCCGGTTGGGGCAGGCGGCTGGCCATTGGGGGCGCAGAGGGGGTGCTGGTCTCGTTCATGTATCCGTGTCGTCTTCGGGTTCGACCGTGGCACGCACCAGATGCAGGGGCTCGGGGCCGCGCAGCTTGATCTGCTCGCCCTTGCCGAGTTCCATGTGCGCGCCGACGATCGCGGCCTCGATCGGCAACTCGCGGCCGTCACGCTCGACCAGCACGGCCAGCGTTACCGAGGCCGGCCGGCCGTAGTCGAACAGCTCGTTCAGCGCGGCGCGGATGGTGCGGCCGGTGTACAGCACGTCGTCGACCAGCAGGACGTGCTCGCCGTCCAGGTCTTCGGGCAGCTCGGAGGGTCGGACCTGCGGGTGCATGCCGATCCGCGAGAAGTCGTCCCGGTAGAAACTGATATCCAACCGGCCCAGCGGGCGCTGGACCCCGAGGCGTTCGCGCAGGTGTTCGGCGATCCAGACCCCGCCGGAGTGAATGCCCACCACGATCGGCGATTGGATCCCGTGGGTGGCCAGGTAGTGGCGGGCCTGTTCGGTCATTTCGTCGAGCAGGGGCGGGACGTCAGGCGTCATGTGCATTCTCCAGAAACCATCCCTCGAGGATGACCGCGGCGGCATGGGCATCCAGCCCCGGGTCGTTGCGTCCCGGCCGGCTGCGTTCGCGGGCCAGGTGTGATGTCAGGTGCTCGTCCGACCAGTATACCGGGAGTTCGTAGCGGGCTTCGAGCTCGCGAGCGAAGGCGCGGATGCGCTTCGCCAGCGGGGTCGGCTTGCCGTCCGCCTGCGTCGGCCAGCCGACCACGAACGCGGATGGCCGCCATTCGTGGACCAGCGCGTCCAGGGTCGGCCAGAGGTCCGGGGCTCGGGCCGGCAGGGTGCGCAGGCCGCGCGCGGAAGCGGCCAGAGGTTCGCCCACGGCCACGCCGATCCGGCGTTGTCCGACATCGAATGCCAGCAGGCTCACGGCTCAGGCGTGGCCGGAGGCCGAGCTGATCAGGTTGAGGTCGATTCCGATGAGTTCGGCCGCAGCGGTCCAGCGCTCCGCGGACGGACGATCGAACAGGATCCCGGGGTCGGCGCGGGTGGTGAGCCAGGCGTTTTCGGCGAGTTCGCTCTCCAGTTGCCCCGGGCCCCAGCCGGCGTGGCCCAGCGCCACCAGTACGCGCCGGGGGCCGTGCCCCTCGTTGATTGCCTCGAGGACGTCGCGCGAGGTGGTCAGCACGATCGAATCGGTGATGGGCTGGCTGCCGCGCCAGGTCTGTTCGGCGGAGTGCAGCACGAAGCCGTGTTCCGGCTGGACCGGTCCGCCCCGGTACACTGGCAGTTCCGGGAGCTCGGCGACGGGTTCCAGTTCCACGTGCTGCAGCAGATCGCGCAGCGAGAGTTCGGTTGGCTGATTGATGACCAGCCCGAGCGCGCCCTCCTGGTCATGCTCGCAGACGTAGGTAACCGCATGGCTGAAGTAGCCGTCGTGCAGGCTCGGCATCGCGATCAGGAAGTGATCGCGCAGGCTGCTGGCCGAGGAGCTGGATGTGGTGTCTGCCATGTGCTCAGTATCGATGTTGGTCCTGGTCGCCGCAAGGAACAGGTGCCTCCCGTTCATCGAATCTGTTCAACGCGGTCGCGGCGGAACGCCCAGGTGCGGGTGATCACCAGCTCGTCGTATTTCTCGCGCATCGCCTCGGTGAACGGTGCGTAGGGCGCCGCCAGCTCGACGATCCGGATTGCGGCCTGGTCCAGCACCGGCTCCCCGGAGCTGCGCGCGACCTCGATATTCAGCAGTTCGCCCTCCGGGTTCAGGCGTACCGACAGCACCAGGGTTCCGGACAGGCCGCGCCGCCGCGCCTCGTCGGGATAGTTGAGGTTGCCCAGCCGCTCGACCTTGTTGATCCAGGCCTGCAGATAGGCCGCCTCGGGCGCGCTGCGCGCGGCCAGGCTGTCGAGGTAGCGGGTGCGGGTCGCTCGGGTGGAGAACGCCTGGCGTTCCGAAGCCTCGGCCGCCCGTGCCGTTTCCAGGCCGCGATTCATCAGGCTGGCAGCGGTCGGGCGCTGCTCGGCCCGGGGGGTCTCCAGTGGCTCCGGGTCCGGGGTCGGCTCGGGCGCGGCGTCCGGGGCTTCGGCCTCGGTGGTGAGGGTCTCGGCTTCGGGTTCCGGCTGGGGCGGGGCCGGTTCCATGACCAGCGGCCCCGGGTCCGGGAGCGGGAGATCGGCGCCTTCCGGTTCGGGCTCGCCAGTGCCGATGTCGGTGGCCTCGGGCGCCAGGGCCTCGCGGACTTCCTCGCCCATCCCGCTCGCGGCCTGGTCCCGGGTGGCGATGCGTTCGACTTCGTCGGGGTCCGGCGGCGGAGCCTCGGGATCGGTGACCCAGGTGATGTCCAGCGGTTCGCGCGCCTGGGGGGGCTGCGGGTCCACGGTGAAGCCGATCCCGAGGATCAGCAGGGCGTGCGCGATCAGCGCCAGCAGCAGCATGGCCCCGAGGTAGTCGCGGCGACGATCTTCAGGCGGGCCTGTGGACATGGCGTTGGACTCGGGGGTCGGCGAGCACGTGAGCGGCCAGTATACCGGTGACGCCGCCGGTGATCAGGGCCGCCAGCAGCAGGGGCGGTAGCACCAGTGGCAGGTTCGGGTGTGGAATGATAAGGGCCCAGGCCAGCAGAAACTGCCCTCCGACATGCCCCAGCGAGGAGGCGATCGCCAGGCCCACCGGGCCGACGTGGCGCGGTGCCAGCGGAGCGAGCGCCCCCAGCACCAGCAGCGCGCTCAGCGCGCCGGCCAGGGACAGCCAGAATGCCGGTCCGAGCAGGGTGCCGAGTAGCAGGCCGGACCCGACTACGCGCAGCAGCGTCACCGCGGCGGCGGCCCGCCAGCCCAGCGCCAGCAGCGCCACCAGGGTGACGATGTTGGCCAGGCCCGGCTTGATACCCGGTACCGGGCTGGGGATCGCGGCCTCCAGGACTTGCAGGCCGATGGCGATCGCGGCGAGGCCGGCAATCACCTGGTCGCGACGTGTGACGCTGGGCACGGGGCGACTCATTCAGTAGTGGATACTGTCGTAGCCGGCCTGGCCCCCGTGTACCTGCAACGTCAGGCGATTGGGCAGGCTGACCGCGATGTCGCCATTGCGCTCCAGCCAGCCGCTGGCCTCGCAAATGTCCTGGTGCCCGGGGGAGTCGGCACAGCGCGCGCGGCCCGGTTCGATCGTCACCCGTGTCGCTCCGGCCGGCCCCTCGACCACCAGTTCGCGCGCGCGGTCGAGGGGTTCGTGGCGCGGTGACTCGCCGGCCAGGGTGATGACCAGTACGCGCGCTGGCTGGTCCGGCGCATAGGTCAGGGCAAAGCTCGCGGTCACCGCGACGCTCGCCACGCCGGCGATCGCGAGGTCACCCCAGCGCAG
>SKNJ01000242.1 GCA_007120575.1 Thioalkalivibrio sp. | reverse complement strand
GAGGTCCTCCCGGTCCGCGGGCCGGAACAACCAGTCGGCCGGACCACCGACCCGCCAGGAGGTCAACGGTGCCAGCGGCGCCTGCGCCTCCAGGCGGCCACGCGGGACCATCCCGAACGGGGGATTCGGCAACGGTTGTTCGCGCCGCGCGGTCATCATGCGTCTCCCTCCGGCACGCCGCGCCCACCCAGTTCGCGGGGCAGCAACGCCGCCAGGCGTCCGATATCGCCGGCGCCCTGCGCGATCACCACGTCGTCCGGGCGCAACAGGCCGGCCAGGACCGCGGCGACATCCTCGGCATGTTCGACGAATACCGGCTCGACCTGTCCGCGCAGGCGGATCGCACGGGCCAGACTGCGGCCGTCGGCACTGGGGATCGGCGCCTCGCCCGCCGCATACACCTCCAGCAGGATCAGCACGTCGGTCTCCGACAAAGCCTCGGCAAAGTCCTCGAACAGATCCCGGGTACGGGTGTAGCGATGTGGCTGAAAGATGGTGATCCGGCGCCGACCGGGCCAGGCGTCGCGGGCCGCCGCCTGGGTCGCGGCAATCTCGCGCGGGTGATGGCCGTAGTCGTCGACCAGGGTCACCGGGCCGCTCGCGGCCACCCAGGACTGCACCTGGAAGCGTCTACCAATTCCCTGGAAACGCTCCAGCGCGGCCTGGATCGCCGTCGGACCGACGTCGAGCTCCTGCGCCACCGCGGCCGCCGCCAGGGCGTTCAGCACGTTGTGGCGCCCCGGCAGGTTCAGGGTCACCGGGAACGGGGCCCGGCCCGGCAGCTCCAGATCGAAATGCATGCGCACGCCTTCCTGCGTGACGTTGCGCGCGCGCACGTCCGCCGGCTGGTCGATGCCGTAGGTCAGGCGCGGCCGCTCCAGTTTGGTGCCCAGCTCGCGCACCTGCGGATCGTCCACGCACAGTACCGCGAGGCCGTAAAACGGCAGGTGGTGCAGGAACTCGAGGAAGGTCGCGCGCAATTGCTGGAAGTCATTGCCGTACGTACCAAGATGGTCGGCGTCGATGTTGGTCACCACACTCAGCATCGGCTGGAGGTGCAGGAACGAGGCATCGCTCTCATCGGCCTCGGCCACCAGATAGTCCCCGGCACCCAGGTTGGAGTGGCTGGCGGTACTGTTGAGGCGCCCGCCGATCACGAAGGTCGGGTCCATACCGGCCTCCGCCAGCACGCTGGCGATCAGGCTGGTGGTGGTCGTCTTGCCGTGCGTGCCGGCGACCGCGATGCCGTAGCGAAAGCGCATCAGCTCCGCCAGCATTTCCGCGCGCCGCACGATCGGGATGCCGCGCTCGCGCGCGGCGCTGACCTCCGGATTCGATGGATCAATGGCACTGGAGACCACCAGCACATCGGCCGCGTCAACGTTCTCCGCGCGGTGCGCAGCGACCACCTGAATGCCCAGCCCCCGCAGACGCTCGATCATCGCCGACTGGCCGAGGTCGGAACCCGAGACGGTGTAACCCAACTGATGCAGGACCTCGGCGATCCCGCTCATGCCGGAGCCACCGATCCCCACGCAATGGATACGCCGAATGCGGCGCATCGCGTGGCGTGGCAGACGCGGGGCGGTCATGCCGCACCTCCGCCGGGCGTGCCGGCCAGTTCCAGGCAGGCCGTGGCCAGACGCTCGGCGGTATCCGGGCAGGCCTGGTCGCGGGCATGCCGGGCGCGTTCCGCCAGCGCCGCGCGGTCCTGCCCCGCCAGACAGTTCGCGATGCGTTCGGCCGAGAGTTCGGCATCCGCAATCAGCCAGGCCGCCCCGCCGGCGACCAGCGCCCGCGCATTGGCGGTCTGGTGATCGTCCACCGCATGCGGATACGGCACGAACAACGCCGCCACCCCGGCCGCCGCGATCTCCGCGACGGTCAGCGCACCGGCCCGGCAGATCACCAGGTCCGCCCAGCCATATGCCTCCGCCATATCGTCGATGAAGGCGGTCACTTCGGCATCCATCGCGGTCTCGGCGTAGGCGGTCAGGGCCTCGTCCATGGTGCGCTCGCCGGCCTGATGGCGAATCCGCAGGGGCTGGCCGAGCGCCGCCAGCCCGGCCGGCACCGTCCGATTCAGGCTGCGCGCGCCCAGGCTGCCGCCCAGCACCAGCACCCGCAGCGGCCCCTCACGCGCATCGAAACGCTGCTCGGGCGCCGGCAATGCGGCAATCTCCGCACGCACCGGGTTGCCCACCACGGTGACCGTAACCGAGTCCGGGAACGCCCGATCGAAACCCGCATAGACGCGATCGGCGAGCCGTGCCAGCCAGCGATTGGTCAGGCCGGCCACCGCATTCTGCTCGTGGATCAGCAAGGGGCGATTCAGGGCCGCAGCCATCAGTCCGCCCGGGCCGGCGGCAAAGCCGCCGAAACCAATCACCGCGGCCGGGCGCAGGCGCGTCAGCAGCGCCAGCGCGGCCCACAGCGAAAGCCCCAGGCGCCAGGGGGCCAGCACCAGCCCGAACAGGCCCTTGCCGCGCAGGCCAGCGATCGGGAGGGTATGCAGTTCGATCCCGCGCTCCGGTACCAGACGGGCCTCGATCCCGCGCGCGGTGCCCAGCCACTGGACCTCGGCCCCGCGGGCACGCAGCACCTCCGCGACCGCCAGCCCGGGGAATACATGGCCGCCGGTACCGCCGGCCATGATCAGGATACGCGGCGCGGCGTTCATGCGACCCTCCGACGGCGCGACGGGTTCGGCTGGCGCGGGGCCGGGACCTGGGCTTCGCGGTACACCCGCAGCACCAGGCCGATCGCGGCCAGCGACACGATGAGGGAGCTGCCGCCATAACTCAGGAACGGCAGGGTCAGGCCCTTGGTCGGCAACAATCCCATGTTGACGGCCAGGTTCAGGCTGGCCTGCAACGCCATCCAGGTGGCCACGCCAAAGGCCAGGTGCGAGCCGAACGCATGCCCGGCGCGCTCGGCCCACAGGCCAATGCGGATGCAGCGCCAGGTCAGCAGCGCGAACAGTGCGATCAGCACCACCACCCCGACGAAACCGAACTCCTCCGCGAACACCGCGAACAGGAAGTCGTTGTGCGCCTCGGGCAGATAGAACAGCTTCTGCACACTGCTGCCCAGCCCGGAGCCGAACCAGCCGCCGGAGCCAATGGCGATCAGCGACTGGGTGAGCTGGAAACCGGTCGCGAACGGGTCCTGCCACGGATCCAGGAAGGCGGTCAGTCGCGCCATCCGGTATGGAGCGGCCACCGCCACCACCGCCATGCCGGCGACGATGGTCGCGCCCAGCGCGATGAACTGCCAGAGCTTGGCACCGGCCAGGAACAGCATCCCCATGCCGATCGCCAGCATGATCGCGGCACCGCCGAAATCCGGCTGCAGCAGCAGCAGGACCGTGCCCAGCCCCAGCACCACCAGCGGCCGGATAAAGCCCTTGAAGTGCAGGCGCAGGGTCGAGTAGTGACGCACGATATAGCCGGCCAGGTACATCACCACCAGCAGTTTCACCAGCTCGGCCACCTGGAGGTTGAACGGTCCCAGCGGGATCCAGCGGGTCGCGCCGTTCACGGTGCGCCCGATCCCCGGGATCAGCACCGCGATCAGCAGCAGCATCACCAGCAGCAACAGCCACGGCCCGGCACGCTCCCAGCGTTCCAGCGGGACCGACCACAGGAAGGTGGCGATCAGCAGGCCGAGTGCCGCGAACAGCACCTGGCGCTGGAAGAAGTGCCAGGTATTGCCGAAATAGCGCCCGCCCATGTCCATCGAGGCGGAGGCGACCATCACCAGCCCCAGCCCGAGCAGCGCCAGGGCCGTCAGCAGCAGCGGCAGATCCACGCTGTCGCGCAGACTGGCAACGCCGCCACCCGCCACCGGCGCCAGACCGAGATCACGCGCGGTCATGCCGCCCGCTCCCTGACCGCACGGGCGAAATCATCGCCCCGGGCCTGGTAATCGGGGTACATGTCGAGGCTGGCGCAGCCCGGCGACAGCAGCACGGTATCCCCCGGATGGGCCCAGCGCGCGGCCTGCGCGACCGCGGCACCCATGTCCTCCACCCGTTGCACCGGGACCACCGAGGCCAGGGCCCGGGCGATCGCGGGGGCATCCTCGCCCAGCAGCACCACGCCCCGGACCTTGCCGGGCACGTAGTCGGCCAGCGGGGAGAAATCCTGGCCCTTGCCCTGGCCTCCCGCGATCAGCACCAGAGGACCCGGCGTGCCGCGCAGGGCCGCCAGGGTTGCCCCCACGTTGGTGCCCTTGGAATCGTTCACGTAATCGACCTCGGCGATCCGCGCGATCCACTGCGAGCGATGTGGCAGACCCGGGAAATCGGCCAGGGCCGCCAGTGCCCGCGCGCGCGCCTCGCGCTGGCCCAGCCACGGCCAGGCCAGCGCGAGGGCAGCCAGGGCATTGGCCCAGTTGTGCTGACCGTGCACGCGCAGGCGCGCAGTGGACAGCAAACGCTCGCCACCGTGCATCAGATCCGGGGCGGGACCGTCCGGGGCCGGGCGCAGCCCGAACTCGCCGCTCTTCGGCGCCGCATCCAGGCCGAACCAGACCACCGGCAGCGCCGGTGGACGCGCGACCTCGCGCACCCTGGGGTCATCGCGATTCAGGACGCCGGTTCCGGCACGTTCGAGGATGCGCGCCTTGGCCCGCGCGTAGGCCGCGAGGTCCGGATAGCGATCGAGATGATCGGGCGAGATATTCAGCAGCGCCGCCCGCGCTGGCGCCAGGGACTCACAGCGCTCCAGCTGGAAACTGGACAGTTCCAGTACGAACACCTCGGGGGCCTCCCCCAGCAGGTCCAGCGCGGGCGTACCGAAGTTGCCGCCAACCGCGGTGCGCACCCCGGCCGCCCGCAACAACTCGCCGACCAGCGCGGTCACCGTGCTCTTGCCATTGGATCCGGTGATCGCAATCACCGGGGCCTCGGCTTCCGCCGCGAACAGGTCGATATCGCTGGTCAGGGCGCAACCATGGGCAAGGGCCTGCCGCAGCACCGGGTGCTCCAGGGCGACACCCGGAGAGACGATGACCCGGGACGGCAACTGTGCGGGGGCGAGGCGGTCCAGCGGGCCGACCCAGGCCTCGCCCAGCCACTCGGCGTCCGCGCCGGCCTGCAGCGCCGGCGGCGCCGCGCGGGTATCGCTAACCGCGAAGCTCGCGCCGCGCGCGCGCAGGAAGCGCGCCACCGACAGGCCGGTGGCGCCCAGTCCCACGATCAGATTGTCGACGTCCGTCAGGTTCATGGTCAGCGTATCTTCAGGGTCGCGAGACCGATCAGTACGAACACCACGGTCAGGATCCAGAAGCGCACGATCACGCGCGGCTCCGGCCAGCCCTTGAGTTCGAAGTGGTGATGCAGCGGCGCCATGCGAAAGATGCGGCGCCCGGTCAGCTTGAACGACGCGACCTGGAGCATGACCGAGAGGGTCTCCAGCACGAACACGCCGCCCATGATCAGCAGTACGATCTCCTGGCGAGTCACGATCGCCAGGATGCCCAGTGCCGCCCCCAGTGCCAGGGCACCGACGTCGCCCATGAACACCTGCGCCGGATAGGTGTTGAACCACAGGAACCCGAGCCCGGCGCCGACCAGCGCAGAGGCGAACACCACCACCTCGCCCACCCCGGGGACCGCGGGGATCCCGAGATAGTCGGAAAACAGCGCGTGGCCGGCGGCATAGGCGAACACGCCCAGCGCGCCGGCGACCAGCACCGCCGGCATGATTGCCAGGCCGTCGAGCCCGTCGGTCAGGTTGACCGCGTTGGAGGAACCCACCACCACCAGCCACACCAGCGGAATGAACAGCCATCCCAGGCTCAATTCGATGTCCTTGAACACCGGAACAAAGAAGGTGGTCTCCACCGGGCTTTGCGCGGTGGCGATAATCACGCCGGCCGCGGCCAGCGCGAACAGGGTCTGCCACAGGAGCTTCGCCTTCGCCGAAAGGCCCTTGCTGTTGCCGTAACGCAGCTTCAGGTAGTCGTCCCAACCACCCACCGCACCGAACGCCAGGGTGGTGAGCAGCACGATCCAGACAAAACGATTGCCCAGATCGCTCCACAGCAGGGTGGCCACCGCGACTGCCACCAGGATCAGCGCACCGCCCATGGTGGGTGTCCCCGCCTTGCTCAGATGCGTTTCCGGACCGTCCTCGCGGATGGTCTGGCCAAT
>SKNJ01000159.1 GCA_007120575.1 Thioalkalivibrio sp. | reverse complement strand
TGCCTCCGGGAAGTGCTCGGTCAGGAACCCACCACCATTCTCGCGCGCGAACACGCCATTGAATCCCCAGAGCTGGTCCTGGCGCGGGCCGACATCGAGGATGTCCACCACCAGCAGGTCCCCGGGCTCGGCGCCCTCCACCGCGACGGGCCCGGTCAGGTAGTGGACCTTGCTGAGGTCCACGTCGCGGATGTCGTTGGCGGAGTCGTTGTTGCCGATTTGGCCACCAGTCCAGTCGCAGCACTCCAGGCGGAACTCGTCGCCGGGCTTGACCCGGACCGCCATCGGGATGTCCGGGTGCCAGCGGTTGTGCGGCTTGATGTCCTGCTCATCCGGGGCCTTGTTGATGTCGTAGGTAATCAGGGTTTCGGGCATGGGTCTCTCCAGTCTGATGGTTCCGGCGTGGTCCGGGAGGTGAGGCTTCCGGGCCGCGGCTCAGATGCCCGGCCTTGGGGGGTACCGGTGGCAAGCTGATGCAGGGAGTGCGTAGCGAGAATCGTGCCAGCGGCGAGCCGGCGTCCGGCGCGCTTTCGGTCGGTGGGCTTGCATGCCTCGGCACCGATTGCCAAAGGCGGCCATTGGCCGACATTGTCGGGTTCCGCGAGGTGTCGGCTCAGCGCCGGGGTACCTCCAAGCCGAGTTTTTCGATGCGGTACCGGAGCTGGCGCACCGACAGATTGAGCAGGCGGGCCGCGCGCGACTGATTGCCTCCGCACCGATTCAGGGCATCGTGAATGCGCTCTGCATCTTCCTGGCGCACCCACTGGTAGCGGCCGACCTCGGCGAACGCAGGTGCGGCCGTTGCGTCGGCGGCTGGCGGCGGCGCGGTGGTAGACGCCGGGCCGGGGGCCGTTTCCGGGAGGCGCACGCTGGCCTGCTCCGCGAGGATTTGCTGGATCTGGGCGTGGCGGAGCTGGTCGCTTTCGGCCATCAGGACGGCGCGTTCGATCACGTTCTGCAGCTGCCGCACGTTACCGGGCCAGCCATAGTGCTCCATGGTTGCCAGGGCGTTGGGGTGCAGCGCGATATTGCGCTGGTAGCGGTGATTGAGTTCGTTGAGGAAATGCAGCGCCAGCGGGCGAATATCGCCCTGGCGGGCGCGCAGGGGTGGCAGGTATACCGGGACCACATTGATGCGGTAGAACAGGTCGAGCCGGAATCTGCCGGCATTCACGTGCTCTTGCATGTCCTCGTGGGTGGCGGTGATCAGCCGGAAGTTGACCGGCACCGGATGTGTCGCGCCAATCGGATCGACCTGGCGCTCCTGCAGTACGCGTAACAGCTTCGACTGCAACTGCAGTGGCATGTCCCCGATTTCGTCGAGGAACAACGTGCCGCCGTCGGCCTGCAGGATCTTGCCCTTCTTGCGTCCGGAAGCCCCGGTGAAGCTGCCCTTTTCGTGGCCGAACAGCTCCGATTCCAGCAGGTCGGGCGGAATGGCCGCGCAGTTGATACAGATGAATGGTCGCTCGCTGCGGTCGGTCTGCTGGTGGATCATGCGCGCGAATTTTTCCTTGCCGGTGCCCGACTCCCCCAGCAACATCACCGGGGCATCGCTGGGCGCGACCTGGATGCACTGTTTCACCGCATCCAGCAGGGCCTCGCTGGAACCGATGATCCCGTGGGCCAGACTCTTCTGCAGCATGCCCTCCATGGTCACCGAATTGCGCAGGCTCTGGTTCTCGCTCAGCAGGTGTTCGGTCTCCTGGCGGATGAACTCGCCGATCCGCATCACCTGTCCGATCGCCGAGGCGGCTACCTTCAGGGTGGTGATGTCTGCCTGGAACGGGCTTTCCTGGCCACCCTCCTTCTGTACCGAGAGGACGCCCACCGGCGTGCCCGATTCCAGGATCGGTACCGCGATGAACGCGATGCGGGTGGAGTCGTCCTCCGGGCGTTCGGTGATGCGTTGTAGATACAAAGGCTCGCGGTCGATGTCCGGGACCAGGCCGGTGGATCCGGTGCGCATCACGAACCCGGTCACGCCCTCGTCATAACCTACCGAGAACGCGCCGTCGCGCAGCCGCGCGTGGGTCAGGCCGTAGGAGTAGCGGACGTCCAGTACCGCGCCCTGCGCGTTGGGTGCCAGCACGCGTCCGCAGTTGAGCCCGAGCATCTGTGACAGCAGACGCAGGATCCCGCGCACGGTGTGCGGCGGATCCAGCGGGCGATCCAGCAGCTTGGCGATCTCCTGCAGCACCGAAAGGTGCAGGCGCAGCGTCTCCGCTGTCACTCCCCGTTTGGTCTTGTTCATCAGCCTGGTGTGCGGGTATCCGGCGAAAGGGTCCGGACCGGCTCATGCAGGAATCGCGCCGTGCCCCCGCGGGCCGCTGCCTGGCGTTGGTCCGGTCCGGGGCTTGCACCGTCATGTGCCGTGGGCGTGAACCATTTCGGGGCCGCGAGGGGTGATTGCGCACCGTGGCAGGGCATGCCTTCAGGTGTGGAGATACGGGGAGACGTGGGCGGAAAATCCCTTGTATACATGCCCTTGGTGGACATTGTCAGCGGTTGGCACAGGCATTGCAAAGCTGTGATTGCGGTTTCGAAGGCCGCGTTCAACGTGTGCTCCAGACCCAACCAACCAAGGTAGATGACAATGACGGATATCAAGAAACCCTTCAGCCGCCGCAAGCTGCTGAAGTCGATGGTCGCCCTGCCGATCATGGCTTCGGGCATCGCGGGCTCGAAGTCCCTGTTTGCCAAGCCGGCGACCTCCGAGATCAACACCACCGGTCTGGCCGTGACCGACGATACGGTCCAGGTCGGCATCCTGCACTCGCTGACCGGCACCATGGCGATCTCCGAAACCGGATCGGTCGAGGCCGAGACCCTGGCGATCGAGCAGATCAACGAGATGGGCGGCATCCTCGGCCGCAAGATCGAGATCATCACCGAGGACGGCGCCAGTGACTGGCCGACCTTCGCCCAGCGTGCGCGCAAGCTGCTGCGCGAGGACAAGGTCGCCTCGATTATGGGCTGCTGGACCTCGGCATCGCGCAAGGCGGTGCTGCCGGTGCTGGAGCGCGAGAACGGGCTGCTGTACTACCCCACCTTCTACGAAGGTCTCGAGCAGTCCCCGAACGTGATCTATACCGGCCAGGAGGCCACCCAGCAGGTCCTGGCGAGCCTGAACTGGCTGTACAACGAGAAGGGCGTTCGCTCCTTCTACCTGGTGGGCTCCGACTACATCTGGCCGCGCACCACCATGAAGATCGCGCGCATCCATATCGAGCAGCATCTCGACGGGGCCTCGGTGGTGGGCGAGGACTATGCCCCGCTGGGCCATACCTCGTTCGGTTCCATGATCAACCGCATTCGTCTGCGGCGTCCGGACGCCATCTACGGCGCGGTGGTCGGCGGTTCCAACGTCGCGTTCTTCCGCCAGCTCGTATCCGCCGGCCTGGACGGCAGCAACCAGACCCTGCTGAACCTGGCGACCACCGAGGACGAGGTGCTGGGGATCGGCGGCGAGAACGTCGAGGGCTTCTACTCGAGCATGAAGTACTTCCAGAGCCTGGATAACGAGAATAACCAGGAGTTCGTGCGCGCGTTCAAGGCGCGCTGGGGCGAGGACAGCGTGATCGGCGACGTGACGCAGGCCGCCTATCTCGGCCCGTGGCTGTGGAAGGAAGCGGTCGAACGTGCCGGAAGCTTCGATGTGGAAAAGGTGACCGCCCACTCGCCGGGGATCGAGCTCAACCAGGCGCCGGAAGGTTACGTGAAGGTCCACGACAACCACCACCTGTGGAGCAAGACCCGGATTGGCCAGTGGCGCCGCGACGGCCAGGCCGATGTGGTGTGGGAATCCGATCTGATCGAGCCGGATCCGTTCCCCGAGGGCTATCAGTAAGCCGTACCGCGGGGGTGTCGGCCGCTGGCCGGCCCGGCGCCCCCTCCTGAATCCCGTAACGAGCCTCCCGGCTCCCGCTTCAGGGAATACCGTTCATGGATTACTCAATGCAGGACCTGATGGCGATTACCGCCATGCAGGGCTTTGCGGGGCTGAGCTTCTTCTCGGTCCTGCTGCTGATGGCCCTGGGGCTGGCGATCATCTTCGGCCAGATGCGGGTCATCAACATGGCCCATGGCGAATTCATGGTGCTCGGGGCCTACACCACCTACATGGTGTCCACCCTGGCCGCCGGCCTGGGCCCCTGGGCGACCGAATACTACATTCTGCTGGCGATTCCGCTGGCGTTTCTCTCAGCCTTCCTGTTCGGAATGCTGATCGAGCTGCTGATGATCCGGCACCTGTACCACCGTCCGCTGGACACGCTGCTGGCGACGTGGGGGCTGGCGCTGATCATGCAGCAGGGGTTCCGCTCGATCTTCGGCGCGCGCGAGGTCAGCCCCAATACCCCGTCCTGGCTGGAGGGCTCCTGGCGCCCGACGCCGATGATCGACATCCCGATCAACGGCATGGCGATCATGGCCTTGACGGTGATCGTCACCCTCGGCGTGGTCTGGCTGATGTATCGATCGCGCTGGGGTCTGCGGGTGCGCTCGACCATGGCCAGCCGCGAGATGAGCGCGGCGGTCGGGATCAACACCCGCTGGGTCGATCGCCTGACGTTTGCGCTCGGCTGCGGCGTGGCCGGGATCGCCGGCGCAGCGTTCACGATGATCTCCTCTACCGGGCCCACGAGCGGGACGCTCTACATTGTCGACACCTTCCTGGTGGTCGTGTTCGGCGGGGCCGGCAGCATCTCCGGAACCGTGGTTTCCGCCTTCCTCATTGCCCAGGGTCAGTCGATCCTCGAGTTCTTCCTGGGCAGCTCCATGGCCAAGGTGACCACGCTGCTCGTCATCATCGCGATCCTGATGATGCGCCCCGAAGGTCTGTTCAAGAGCAAGGTCCGCCGCTAGGCGGGCCTCTTCCGGGAGTCACAGAGAAATGAATAACGCATTGCAGATGTTACTGGGCAAGAAGGGCCTGCCAGGGCTGCTGATCCTGGCATTCATCCTGCTGGTCCTGTTCCCGCTGACCATGGACGTGGATAGCCTGAACCTCACGGGGCGCTTCCTGGCGTTTGCCTTCGTGGCGGTCGGGCTGGTCCTGGCCTGGGGGTATGGCGGCCTGCTGAGCCTTGGCCAGGGGCTGTTCTTCGGGATCGGCGGGTACGCGATGGCGATGTACCTCAAGCTGGAGGCCTCGACGCCCGAGGCCACCGCCATCCAGACCACGCCGGGGATCCCGGATTTCATGGACTGGAATCAGATCACGGCACTGCCCTGGTTCTGGGAACCCTTCCACAGCCTGACCTTCACGGTGCTGGCGATCCTCACCCTGCCCGCGCTGTTTGCGGCCTTTATTGGCTTCGCGCTGTTCACCCGGCGTGTCAGCGGGGTGTTCTTCGCGATCATCACCCAAGCCATGGTGACCATCGCCACCATCCTGGTGATCGGTCAGCAGGGCTACACCGGTGGGGTCAACGGCATCACCGACCTGCGGACGCTGAAGGGCTGGGATATCCACACGGACCAGGCGCTGGTGGTTTTCTACTTCGCCACGGTCGTGCTGCTGTTCGCGGTGATCGCGCTCGGGATGTGGGTGCTTTCCACCAAGTACGGCCGGATCCTGATGGCCACCCGCGACCAGGAAAACCGGATTCGCTACTCCGGGTACAGCGTGGCCTACTTCAAGATCTTCATCTTCGCCCTGGCCGGTTTCATGTCCGGTATCGGCGGGGCGATGTTCACCCTGCAGGTCGGCTTCATGTCGCCGAGCATCATCGGGATCATCCCGTCGATCGAGTTCGTGATCTTCGCCGCGGTGGGCGGCCGGCTGTCGCTGCTGGGTGCCGTGTATGGCTCGTTGCTGGTGGGCTACGCCCGGGTGACGTTTGCCGAGGCCTTCCCGCAGTTGTGGCTGTTCCTGATCGGTGCCGTGTTTATCGCGGTGGTGATGTTCGCGCCCTACGGCCTGGCGGGGCTGTACAACACCCATGTCCGCCCGCGTGTGGAGGCCTTCCTGGTGCGCATGGGCTGGCGTCCGGGCGCGCCCCCTTCCGATACCCCCCGTGCCATTGATCCCCAGGCTGCCCAGGAGGCCCGCAAATGACGACCCATACCCCCTTGTTGCTCGCCGTCGAGGATCTGACCGTCTCGTTTGACGGGTTCAAGGCGATCGAGGGCCTCAACTTCTATGTCGACACCGGGGAGTTGCGGGTCGT
>SKNJ01000332.1 GCA_007120575.1 Thioalkalivibrio sp. | reverse complement strand
CCGTACTTCTTCCCCAGCACCGCCGTCAACGCCGCCGTCAGAGTGGTCTTCCCATGGTCCACATGACCAATGGTCCCCACATTCACATGCGGCTTCTTACGCTCGAACTTTTCCTTGGACATCTCTCGCTTCCCCGGATCGTGACGCTAAAACTCAACAGCGACGCAGGTTGTACGCTGACATTAATATGGAGCTCATGACCGGATTCGAACCGGTGACCTCTTCCTTACCAAGGAAGTGCTCTACCGACTGAGCTACATGAGCCTTGCCTAACTGCCGGAACCGGATCGCACACCGATCCCGGACCGACCAACAACTGGAGCGGGTGATGGGAATCGAACCCACATCATCAGCTTGGAAGGCTGAGGTTCTACCATTGAACTACACCCGCAGAACCCTGGCTGACCGTGCCACCACCCCGCTCAGGCTGCTGGCCCTGGAAATCATTTGGTGGAGGGAGGAGGATTCGAACCTCCGAAGGCTGAGCCAGCAGATTTACAGTCTGCCCCCGTTGACCGCTTGGGTATCCCTCCTCGATCAAGCCGCGTATTCTGAACCAGCTCTCCAGCCAGCGTCAAGCCACCCGACGGGTATCCTTGTCCGGGGCCCGAGCCGGCCGACCCGAACACGAAGGCCCGCCGCGGTTTTTCCTTGCCCGGTATGGGGTTGGCACCTATGATCGGAGCGGGAGCCGGCCCCTCGGGGCGTTTCCCTTCCACCGTCCACACACGTAAAGTGTGGGGCATCACCGAGTTGCGGGTAGCAGAGGCCCATGTCCAAAACCACAACGGCACCCCGCTTGCCGGGCCTGGCCAAGCGTCTGGTGGACGCGGGCCTGATCGCGGAGGACATCGCATCCGAGCTGGTCGAGGAGTCGCGCACCCAGCAGACCCCGCTGATGGCGCTGCTCGCCAGTCGTGGCAAGGTCGCCGAGGCGCGACTGGTCGAGGCAGCGGCCGAGGAATTCGGCCTGCCGGTCTTCGACCTGAGCGCGTTCGAGCCGGATCTCCTGCCCAAGGAGCACCTGAACGAAAAGCTGATTCAGAAACACCACGCGCTGCCATTGATGCAGCGCGGCAACCGCCTGTATATCGCGGTCTCCGACCCGACCAACCTGGGCGCGACCGACGAATTCAAATTCGCCACGGGGATGCCGGTGGAGGGGGTCCTGGTCGAGCCACACAAGCTGGACCGGCTGATCGAGGGCGCCCTGAGCGCCGCCAGCTCGCTGATGGACGATCTCGGGGATGACGACCTCGACAACCTGGCGATCGACTCCGGCGAGGAACCCGATACGGCGGACGGCAGCGAGGGTGTCGACGACGCACCGGTAGTTCGCTTCGTGAACAAGCTGCTGATGGACGCGATCCATCGCAAGGCGTCCGACGTCCACCTCGAACCGTTCGAGAAGGATTTCCGCGTGCGCTTCCGGATCGACGGCGTGCTGCACGAGGTCGCACACCCGCCGAACTCCCTGGCTCCGCGCATCACCGCGCGCGTCAAGGTGATGTCGCGCATGGACATCGCCGAACGCCGGATCCCGCAGGACGGCCGCATCAAGCTCAAGCTGTCCCGCAGCCGGGCGATCGACTTCCGCGTCAGTTCGCTGCCCACGCTGTACGGCGAAAAGATCGTGATGCGCATCCTCGACCCGAGCAGCGCATCCATGGGCATCGACTCACTGGGCTACGAGGAGGAACAGAAGCAGGCCTACCTGCATGCCCTCAGCCGCCCCTATGGCATGATCCTGGTCACCGGGCCGACCGGCTCCGGGAAGACCGTGTCGCTATACACCGGCCTGGGCATCCTGAATACCCCGGATCGCAACATCTCGACCGCCGAGGACCCCTCGGAGATCAACATGCCGGGGGTCAACCAGGTCAACATCAACCCGAAGGTGGGACTGACCTTCGCCAGCGCGTTGCGCGCATTCCTGCGCCAGGATCCGGACATCATCATGGTCGGGGAGATCCGCGACCTGGAGACCGCCGAGATCTCCATCAAGGCGGCCCAGACCGGGCACCTGGTGCTCTCCACACTGCACACCAATGACGCGCCACAGACCCTGACACGCCTGGCCAACATGGGGGTGCCCCCCTACAACATCGCCTCTTCGATCCTGCTGATCATCGCCCAGCGTCTGGGGCGGCGGCTGTGTACCAACTGCATGGCTCCGGAGGACATTCCGGAGGAGACCCTGCGCAAGGAGGGCTTCACCGATGCGGACATCCAGTCCGGCTTCACCGCCTACAAACCAGTCGGCTGCGACCAGTGCACCAACGGCTACAAGGGGCGCGTCGGGATCTACCAGGTCCTGCCGGTAACCGAAAAGATGCAGCGCGCCATCCTGGAGGGCGCGAATTCCATGCAGCTCGCGACCCTGGCCGAGGAAGACGGCATCGACGACCTGCGACGCTCGGGCCTGAAAAAGGTAATGGCGGGACTCACCAGCCTCGAAGAGATCAATCGTGTAACCACGGATTAGTGCCCGCACCGGGCACTCGGTATCAGAACAAGGGGACTGTGGGATGGCGGACGCCGGGACAATCTACAGCTGGGAAGGACTCAACAAGAACGGTGATCGCGTCAAGGGCGAGACTCCCGCCGAGAGCGAGGCAATGGCGCGCTCGGATCTGCGCAAGAACGGCATCAACGTCGTCAAGATCCGCAAGAAACCCAAGCCCCTGCTCTCGGGCGGAAAGAAGAAGATCGTCCCCGCCGACATCGCGTACTTCCTGCGCCAGATGACCACCATGCTGGCATCCGGGGTCCCACTGGTGCAGGCCTTCGAGATCGTCGGACGCGGCAACGAAAAGCCGTCGGTGCGCGACCTGATACTGAAGATCAAGTCCGACGTCGAAGGCGGCGAGACCTTCGCCGCGGCCCTGGCCAAGCACCCGCGCCAGTTCGACGACCTCGTGGTCAACCTGGTCGAGGCCGGGGAGCAGGCCGGCACCCTGGAGACCCTGCTCGACAAGGTCGCCACCTACAAGGAAAAGACCGAGGCCCTGAAGGCCAAGATCAAGAAGGCCCTGTTCTATCCGGCCGCGGTGGTCGTGGTGGCCATCGTCGTTACCGCGATCCTGCTGATCTACGTGGTCCCGCAATTCGAAGCCCTGTTCCAGGGCTTCGGCGCCGACCTCCCGGTGTTCACCCGCATGGTGGTGGACCTTTCGGAATTTACTCAGTCCTGGTGGTGGGCGATCCTCGGGGTGCTGATCCTGATCGGGATCGTCTTCGTCCAGGCCCGCCGCCGCTCGAAACGTTTCGCCCGCTTCCTCGACTTCGCCATCCTGCGCGCCCCGGCGTTCGGCCCGATCCTGCGCAAGGCCGCGATTGCCCGCTTCGCACGCACCCTGTCGACCATGTTCTCCGCCGGTGTGCCACTGGTGGACGCGCTGGACTCGGTCTCCGGGGCCACCGGCAACGCGGTGTACGGCGAGGCCACCCAGCGCATGCGCGACGAAACCGCTGCCGGCGCGCAACTGCAATGGTCGATGCGCAACACCGCCGTGTTCCCCAACATGGTGGTGCAGATGGTTGCGATCGGCGAGGAGTCGGGTTCTCTCGACTCGATGCTCGCCAAGGTCGCGGACTTCTACGAAGCAGAGGTCGACAACGCGGTCGACAGCCTCTCCAGCCTGCTCGAACCGCTGATCATGGTGGTTCTCGGGGTTCTGGTCGGGGGACTTGTGATCGCGATGTATCTCCCAATCTTCCAGATGGGCCAGGTGATCTAGTTGCGTCGCCGCCCCTCCACGACACGCCCCGGTGATGCCCATGCTGGCTGAGGCGAGCGCGGCCCTCGGTCCATGGGCCATCCCGCTGGCCGCCCTGTTCGGCCTGGTGGTCGGCAGTTTTCTGAACGTGGTCATCGCGCGCCTGCCGGTGATGCTGGAACGCGAATGGAGCCAGGAGGCGCACGCCATCCTGGAACAGGAGCCCCCGGCCGCCGGCGAGGCGTTCGACCTGGTGCGCCCCCGGTCGCGCTGCCCCGCCTGCCAGCGTCCGATCCATGCGCTGGAGAATATCCCGATCCTGAGCTTTCTGTTCCTGCGCGGACGCTGCCCGGGCTGCGGCATCCGCATCAGCTGGCAGTATCCCGCCGTGGAGGCCCTCACCGCGCTGCTATTCGCAGTCAGCATCTGGGCCTTCGGATTCACTGCCGCGGGCCTCCTCGCACTGGTGTTCACTGCGGTACTGATCGCCGCCTCCGGGATCGACGCCCGCACCACCCTGCTGCCGGACCAGCTCACCCTGCCCCTGTTGTGGCTCGGGCTGCTGGTCAACATCCCCGGCACCTTCACCGACCTGCAGTCCGCGGTGATCGGTGCCATCGCCGGTTACCTGGTGCTGTGGCTGATCTATCACGGCTTCCGCCTGGCCACCGGCAAGGAGGGCATGGGCTACGGCGACTTCAAACTGCTCGCGGCACTCGGGGCCTGGCTGGGCTGGCAGGCCCTGCCGCTCATCCTGCTCCTGGCCTCGCTGGTGGGCGCGGTGGTCGGGATCGCATTGATCCTGCTGCGCGGCCGCGACCGCAACATCCCGATCCCGTTCGGCCCCTACCTGGCGGCAGCCGGCTGGCTTGCGCTGATCTGGGGCGAGAACCTGCTCGCCCTGTATTTCCCCCAGGGCTTCTGAAGCGTTCGGCATGCGACGAGTCGGACTCACGGGCGGAATCGGCTGCGGCAAGAGCCTGGTCGCGGGGCTGTTCGCCGCGCAGGGGGTCCCGGTGCTGGATGCCGACGCCATCACCCGCGAACTGCAGGAACCCGGGCACGAGCTGCACGCCGCGATTGTCAGCCACTTCGGCCCCGGGGTCCTGGATGCCCGCGGGCACCTCGACCGCGGGGCGTTGCGTGCCCGGGTCTTCACCGACCCGACGGAACGCGAGGCCCTGGAACAGCTTGTCCACCCGGCGGTACGCGCAACGCTGGAAACGCGCCTCGCGGCCCTGCCCGAGAGCCCCCCCTATGCCCTGATCGTGGTCCCCCTTCTGTTCGAGGCTGGCTGGGAAGGGGATTTCGACTACATCATCACCGTGCATTCCGAACCCGAGGAGCAGATCCGCCGGGTCGGCCAGCGCGATGGCCGCAGCCCCGCCGAGGTCCAGGCCGTGATGGCGACCCAGCTCACCCCGGACGAGCGGCGCGCCCGCGCCGACGCGGAGATCCTGAATACCCGCGACACCTCGGAGGCAGACTTGCATCGCCAGGTCACCGAACTTGACCACCGCCTGCGCGGCATGTGACGGCCAGCACGGACAGACCCGGCGGCCGCGAGATTCGGGGCGGGTGGAAAAACGCCCCCCATATGCCTGATACTGCGACGATCAACGGAACCCCCGTACACGCGCGACGGAACGCGCGTCTCCCATGTCTCTCGCCGGACGCCCAACCGTGACCGAGCTGCTGACCTTCGAACAACCGCTGCACGAACGGGTCCGTCTGCTGCTGCGCATGGAGGCCCTTAGCCAGCGTTTTGGCAACGCCGTCGAGTCCGGGCGCCCGCTCGACCACCACGAGGCACTGGTCTCGCTGGTGGACATCTACGCCCTGGCCACCCGCGTCGACATCAAGCGCGAGCTGATGGGCGAGATCGAACGCCAGACCGCCAGCCTGAACCGGCTGGCCGACCAGCCCGGCGTCGACCCGACGCGCTTTCGCGAGACCATGGAGGCCCAGCGCCGCCTGCACTTCGCCCTCGAGGAACAGGCCGGCGCACTGGACTACCGGGTGCGCGACAACGAATTCTTCAACAGTGTGCGCCAGCGCATGGCGCTGCCCGGCGGTGCATTCGACTTCGACCTGCCGGTCTACCACTACTGGCTGGCGCAACCGGAAGCCGACCGCACCGCGCTGCTGCTGGAATGGTTCGAACCGCTCGACGCGGTGGCCGAGGCCACCGTCCAGGTGCTGTCCTACATGCGGGCGTCTGGCCAGAGTGAAGCCGCGAGCGCCGCGGATGGCTACTTCGAACGCACCCTGGACACCAGCCATGCCTGGCAGCTGATCCGGGTCAGTATCGACCCCGAACTCGGCTGCTATCCGGAGATCAGTGCCGGGCGCCAGCGCTTCACCGTACGCTTTTTCGCGCCCCGGGGGTTCCGCGGACGGCCCGCCCCGGCCCGCGAAGACGTCTCCTTCCAGCTGTGCTGCTGTGCACTCTAGCAATCTGTCGG
>SKNJ01000223.1 GCA_007120575.1 Thioalkalivibrio sp. | reverse complement strand
TGGCATCGCCTGAAGGCAGCTCCAGCGACGACATTTCCAGGGCGATGGACATCAGTCTGACCTGGTGCGCGTGAATGCACGTTTTCTGCTGTGCCTCGAATGGCGTTAGGTACATGGTGCCCTCCCGGTTGCGGTTGAAATTTCCTTTCCTCTGCCGCCTGTTCCGTCAGAGGCTTGTCGTGGAGTCGCTTGACGGAGATAACAGCGAAACCGGAAGCTCACTCAAGAGCCGGTTTTTGTGCTGTTGGTTGCAACTCTAAACTTAAAAATAATTATTTGTCAACCTATAAATAAATAAAAAGTTAAAAATAATTATATTTAGGCAAAAAAAAGCCCGCCATTTGGCGGGCATGGTGGAGGCGGTCAGTTATCTGACCAGGCGGCAGTCCTCAAAGAATAGGGAGGTAAGCATTTTTCTTTTGTAAACACCAGACAGGGTGATTTTCTGCTGTGGGTTAATATTGGCCAGGGAGGCCGCGGCCGCGTCAGGAAAATAACAGACTACGGCTGAAATCCCCCCGGCCGTAAGTGACACTGTGGGCGTACCGGACACGGCCCGGCTGACCCTGCTGACCTCCCCGGTGATGGTCGTCCTTTTCCCTGTATAGGTGTTTTCAAACCTGAATTGATTTTCCCGGAACTCATCCCACAAGCTCCTGGGTGTGTTACCCCCGGCAAAGGCCAGAGACGCTCCAAACAAAATAACCATAAAAAACACAAAAAATTTCTTCATTTTCCTCTCCCGCGTTTGGGGCAGTTGCCCATCATTCTTAAAAAGGCGTTTTTCTTCATCAGACTATATATGCAAACCTTATTATAGACCAAACACAAGGGGCAACGTTTGAAGCAGACAATTACAAGATTGCCTTTAGCTTCCTTCCAGAGCCAGGGTTTATGGTTCGTTGAGCTGACGAATTTGCGGTAGCTGCCTTATATATTCTTCCAGGCTGGCTATCCGCTTGTCATGGTCCTCCTTTTGGGCTTGAAGATTTTTAAGCTCTTTTTCAGCTTTAATGGCAGAATAGAAGGCATCAATATTAGATTCCAGTGCCCTGGCGTAAACTGTGTCCGAGTCAAGGACGGTTTTTGTTTTTTCTATAAGGTCAGGTTCAGGTATCGGCTCTGGTTTATACACCTCTATTTTTTCTCTAACCATGTTTTTATCAGGATATGGACTGCCCAGGCCGGTGGCAACCCATTTATAATCAAGACCAAGCTCTGATGATATTTTGGCCGCGTCAGCAGCTCTTATGCTTTGTGTTTTGCCTTTGTCCAAACCCTGCCACTTACCCTGAGACCATTTAAAGTGGGTGTAGATTTTCACTTCGTGTCTTTCGTTTTCAGGAATATCAAACACCTCAAAAAACCTCTGTTTAATCAGGGATATCCGATCCCTTAATGGTGTGAATATCTTTTTTTCATTAACAGGGCTTGACATATAATTATTTTTAAGTTTATGATTGCAACTATAGAAACAAACACCGTGAAAAGGACTTAAAATGATAAACGGTTCCACCATTAAACCAACCTCCCCAGACCGTCAAGACCGTTTGAACGCCTGGCTCGCATTAAATAGGCTTTCCAGGGGTAAAATCGCTGAAAGAATCGGCGTCTCCAGGTCTATGATCGGTCAAATTTTAAGCGGGCAAAAACGCCCGGCCAGCCGCATTCGCCAGCTCATTGAGCTGGGTATCCCAGAAGAACTCCTCCCCAAAATAAAAAGCAATGGGAAAAAATAAATGAGCGAATACCCAAGGTTGGAATTTCGGTGTCCGTACGAGATGAATGACCTGATCTATGAACTTCTGGCCAGAAAAGATTTTGTGGATCTGGAAGTCAGCAAAAGTGAGCTGCTCAGAAAAAGCTGCCTGTTGGGTTTGCAAATCATAAAAAACAATCCCCGTTTATTAAAGGATATATCAGAATCAGATTTTTTAAAGGGGGACATTTGAAGTTTTTTTGTCACACAAGCGACCCGCACCGTGTCGACCCGGGCAAAAAGACCTGGCCCTCCTACCTGGTCAAGTAGCCCGGGCAGAGCACAACGGACTTAGGCATTGAGAGCGCCTAGTTTCCAGGTCCCGGGACCAGGCGACCACCCGGGACCAAGCAGACGAGGCGACAACAATTTCAACCCGGACTGGAGGGCAGATGATAATTGGGCTTTCGGGCAAAACCGGCACGGGCAAGTCAACCATTGCCCTCAATATTGCAGACATAATCCTGGAGCAGGGAGGACGGGCGGAGATCCTGCCCTTTGCCCTGGTTTTGAAACGTGAATGCGCCAGGCGTTTTGGATTTCCTCTGGGCCTGGCCCTGAGCCAGGAGGGGAAATCACAGGTTATTTTTCACCCGGAGCTGCCAAACGGCTGCATGACCATACGCCGCATCCTGCAATGGTACGGCACCGATGTCTGCCGCCGGCGCGATCCGGATCACTGGGTCAAGATCATGCGCGTGCTGGTGGATGGGATAAAGTCCGGGACAACTATCATTATTGATGACATCCGCTTTCCCAATGAGGCGGATTTCGTGCTGGAACGCGGGGGCTATCTCGTCCGCGTGCATCCGTATGCGGAGTGGGAACCCGGAGCCGATGCCGGACACAAGAGCGAAACCATACTTGACGACTGGGCAGGGATCCACGGTGGATGGTGGCACTTTGAGATTTACCCCGAGCACGGCCGGGAACAGCTGTTCGACTGCGCCCGCCAGATCATCCGCGCCATACGCGAATGGCAGGAGCGCTGATGATCGGCCAACGCACCGCCACTTTTTTTCTGGGCACAATCCCTGCGTTCCCCCTGTCCCCCATACACAGACAGCCAGGCCAGATGATCCATGCCGGTTCAGGGCCTTGGGTCCTTTCTGAGGTTTTACCCAAAGCGGAGCAGCGAGTCGCAAGAATCGGAAACTTTTATGTGGAATATTTAAGCGGAAAAATGGAATGCAGGGCCAGACCAATAACACCCCAGACCTACAAACCGGGTCCAAGATCCCAGGGGGTAGTGGATGAGCGGTAAGCAGGATAAGACCGGGAAAGACCAGGCCTCCGGGCAGGGCGACACCCAGACCAAGGGCCGGAGATCCGGATCAAAGACCCGGGATCAGGGCATTGACTCCAAGTTCGTCATGGAGTGCCTGTGGGCTGAGTCCATGGGCGACGGCCTGCTGTACGCCGCTCTGCATAAGGGCCGGTATGTCTACAACAAGGCCGCCGGCGAGTGGATGTACTGGGACGGCCATTGTCTGCGCCGGGATGTCATGGATCTGGCCCTGGCAGATGCCGAGTCCGTGGCCCTGCGCTACGCCCAGGAGCTCCCCCGGATCGCGGAGCAGATTTCCAAGGCCGCCGGGTCCGGCAATAAAGATGATGTGAAAATGTTCGAGCTGGTCCGCGACGCGCTCAAGGCCCGGATCAAGAAGCTGCGCAACAAGACCGGCCGCCAGGCCTGCCTGGAGTTTGCCCACACCGCACCCAAAAAACAATATTTGGCCATCGAGGGCACCGAGCTGGACCAGAACCCCTGGCTCTTTGCCTGCGCCAACGGCGTCCTGGATCTGCGCACCGGGGAGCTGCGCAAGGGCAAGATGTCCGACATGATCAGCAAGAAGAGCCCGGTGGAGTGGAAGGGCATTGACGAGCCCTGTCCTATCTGGGAGCTGGCCCTCTGGGAGATGCTGGAAAACGACAGCAAGATCCTGTTTCTTCAGCGCTGGGCAGGATACTGCCTGTGCGGCGACGTGACCGAGCAGCGCTTTGTTTCCCTGTCCGGCGACGGCCGCAACGGCAAGGGCATCTATTCCGAGACACTGCTCCGGGTCCTGGGTGAATACGGCGGCCCGATCCAGGCCGAGATGCTGCTGGATCAGGGCAGGGGCAAGTCATCATCAGGCCCCACGCCAGACATCATGTCACTTTACGGCCGCCGGCTTGCCCTGGCCTCGGAGTCGGACGAGGCCCGGCGCTTTTCACCTTCGCGCATCAAGTGGATCACCGGCAACGACACCCTGGTCGGCCGCTATCCTCACGACAAGATGGAGACCCAGTTTCACCCATCCCACAAACTCATGCTCATGACCAACAACGACCCCCATGCCCCGTCCGATGATTTCGCCTTCTGGGAGCGCATCCTCAAGGTCGACTTTCCGTTCATGTTTGTGGAGCGTCCGTCCAAGGCCAATCACAAGCCCAGAGACTACGACCTCAAGCGCAAGCTGCAGGATGAACTCTCAGGCATACTGGCCTGGTGTGTGCGCGGCTTTCTTGACTGGCAGGTTGGACGTTTGGATCCCCCGATAGTCATCAGGGAGGCGACGGAGGAATATCAGCGCGGGGAGGACGTGGTCCAGGACTGGGTGGATGCCCGCTGCTATGTGGAGCAGGACCGGGAACGAATATACAATGTGTCCACGTCCGGATCGGATCTGTATCAGAATTTCGCGGAATGGTACAAGGACAATGTCGGCCACCGCGTGCCGTCCGGCCAGTGGTTCGGCCGGCGCATGTCCAAGAAATTTCCAAAGGAAAAAAAGGGCATTATGTCATATTTCGGTATCGGGCTGCTTTCGGAGTAGCTGGAAGTTTGGAAGATATGTGGAGGATATTTAAAATATCTTCCAGGGTCTAAACCCCTTTTTTAATTCATTAATAAGGTATGTCTGGAGGATTGGAGGATATTTTACAGTAAAGTTTTCTGCAATATTATTTTTTAAAATACTTTTATTATTTATTGTAGAAAAACCTCCAATCTTCCAAGAGTAATAAAAAATACAATAAAATTAAATAAATAAGGTCTGGAGGATATTTTTTCAATTGTCCACGTATCTTCCATATCCTCCAGATAAAAAAATATGATTAATATCCTGGACCTGCTCAGAGAATGCGGTATCGAGACGCGCAAGGCTTCCGGCAGCAAGGGCGGCGAATACCACAGCGCCTGCCCCGGCTGCGGAGACGGCGGCAAGGGTCCGCGCCGCTCCGACCGCTTCCATGCCTGGCCTGCCCAGAACGACGGCCAGGGGTCATGGTGGTGCAGGCAGTGTGGCAAGGGCGGGGACTGCATCCAGTTTATGATGGATTATCAGAGCCTGGATTTTAAGACCGCGGCCGCCCGGGCCGGAAAGACTCTGGACGAAAAGGAATACCAGCCCATGTCCACGCCCACCATCCCAGGTACCGGGAGCCGGGCCCAGAGCCCGCAGCCGGAGCAGAGCGCTGTCCAGTCTCCGGATCTGTGGCGCGAAAAGGCGGACAAGCTGGTGGCCTGGGCTCATGATCAGCTCAAACAAAATCCGGATCAACTGGCATACCTGGCCTCGCGCGGGCTTGGCATTAAGGCGGTTGAGCGGTTTCATCTGGGCTGGCTGCCGGCTGATGTGTTCCGCCCTCGCGAGTCCTGGGGCCTGCCTCCAGGAGATATCAGCGAGAAAACAGGCAAGCCAAAAAAGCTCTGGATCCCCTCCGGCCTGGTGATCCCTTTTCTGGACAGCCAGGGCCGGGTCGAGCGGGTCCGGATTCGCCGCCCGGAAGGAGATCCCCGGTACTATGTTGTCCCGGGCGGGCCGTCAGATCCCATCCCCCTGCTGGCCATCCCCTCCACCTGGCCGGGCATTGCCCAGGCCTTGATCGTGTGCGAGGCCGAGCTGGACGCCATGCTCATATCTACTGCCGCCGGAGACTTGAGCGGTGTTTTGTCTGTGGCTTCGTCGTCGGCCAAGCCCCGGCATGAGGATGCTCACCGCCTTGTGACAAACGCGGCCTGGATCGGCCTGGCCCTGGACCGGGATCAGGCCGGGGAAGATGCCATGCAGTGGTGGCTGGCAAATTTTGAAAACGTGAAGGACATCAGGCCTCCGGGCGTGAAGGATCCCGGAGAACTTGTCTCTGCCGGTCGTGACGTCAGGGCCTGGGTGGAGTCGGTCCTGCCTCCGGCTTGGAGGTCTGGACGGGCCGCGAAAAAGGCGCCGGGGCCAGGAAAGGGGCAGGCCGGGCAGGCTACCAGGAGCGAGGGGCGGGCAGGAGCGCCCGCTACGGTGCGCGAGCTGGGCATGTTGCTCAGTGCGTTTCCCAGGGTGCGCATGGAGGTCGGGCCGGACAGGTGGGCGCTGTGGGCAAAGGATGAGCAGGGCAGGGAAATATATTTCTGGGACAAGGGGCAGGAGCAGCGTGGCCGCCGGCTGCATGATCTGTTCTGGTTTGATCCTATGGTGGAGAAGCATATGG
>SKNJ01000297.1 GCA_007120575.1 Thioalkalivibrio sp. | reverse complement strand
CCGCCGGGGTGTTGTACTCGAAATGCGAGCGCATCGGCAGATCAGTACGCCACGGCGAATCGGCTGGCAGGATGAAGGAACCGAACTTGTCCTGGACACCGCCGGACAGCGAGTTCCACTCGACCATTGCACCGTCGTAGAACCGGTTCGGCAGACCCAGGATCGCCGCGGTGGCGAAGCCCGTGATCATCGCGCGGAAGGTCGTCTCGCAGTAGGTGATGCTGTCCTGACCGGCCTGATAGGCATTCCCCGGACCCACCGGGATCAGCGAACCCGCCTCATAGCGTTCGAACATCGCGCCATCGACCTGTTCGCCATTCATGTAGGCCCAGAGCTGATCCTTGGGCTTGTAGCGCAGGGTTCCGTCGCTCATCAGCATGTTGGCATACGGCAGCACCACCGCGCCGTTGGGATGCCCCTGCATGGAGGCATTAGCGCGGAAGTCGATACCCCGATGGCGGCCATCACGGACACCCGTCCACGCGGTGTACTCGTTCTGCGAACGCGCATCCCAGATAAAGGCGTCGTCGTGTCCGTCAGCCACTCGGATCACATCCTCGACAGTGGCCTGCAACGAGATGTTGTCTTCCGGCAGGTCCCTCACCGAGACCGTGCCATTGCGCGGCAGGCAGTTGCCATTACTGACAAGTTCGTCACAGGTCGCGACACTACCCAGGTAGCTCTGATCCATGACCGCATCGTGCACCGCGAGCCCGTTCAGCAGCGCCAGGTTGTCATGCGGGGTACCCCAGTAGCGCATCATGTACCAGCCGCGGCCCTGGCGCATCAGGTTGCCGAAACCACCATCGGCCACCACCCAAACGATCATGTCATTGCGCGGGTCCAGGTTGTAGTCCTTAAGAATACTGTCAACGCTGGGGCCATCCGGAACCATCTGGACCGTCTCGATCACGCCATTGGAGCGCACCTGCGTAAGACGGTTATCGTCGATTCGGTAGGTCAGCACGCCTTCCTGAGGCTTGGGGGTAATGTATTCATTACCTTCGGTACCCTGTGTGACCTGCAGGATAACCAGGCGACCATCAATGCCATCCGGACGGTTGTTCTGCCAGTCGTCGATCCAGCGCATCAGGGTCTGGCCGGTGATCAGGCCATTGACGTTGTCATGATAGTTTTCCGCGGATTCGCGGGCGATCTGCGCCGGCGAATTGACCGTCTGCACTGCCGGGTTGGCCGAGCTGGAGCTCTCGCCGCCGCCACAACCGGTGAGCAGCAGGCCGAGCGCGGCGAGCGCGGTAACCGTGCCCGACGCCCGGGCAAAACTGGGTGAAGTTGTTGCCTTTCGCATTTTCGAAACCCCTCCTGTGTTATTGATCTTGGCACCGGCACCCGGTCTTCGGGGTGTACGGCGCGGTCGCTACGTGCCTGGCGGGTTCCCAACCGGGTCCACCGACGAGTTCGCCATCGAACCGATCCTGCTCGTGCCTACTCGACACTCCTGGATGCAAGCACGCTGCGTGCCATACCTTCTTTTCTTTTATTTTTCACTGGGTTGTGCAATCCATCACGATTCACGGTGATTGCAAAATAAGACCCGTTCCAGACCCCATCGGCAAACTGCAATCGCATCCGCCGAGGGATCCCGGGGCGGGCCGCGCCGGCCTCAGGCCGCTCCCGCTCCGGGTATCGCCGGGCGCAGTACCACCGGCAGGACCCCGGGCCCCAGCCGATCGAGCACCGCGTCGTAATCGCCCGCGGAGAGGTCCTGCACCTCGTGGGTGGCATCGCTCCCGTCCAGGCCGGCGAGGAGTTCCTGTGCGAACCCATCGTCCGCACCAGCCAGCTTCAGAAACAGCACCTTGCTATTCGATTCGCTCATACAAAAAACACCGCGTCGGAATTCAACATCATCCCGGCCACTGCCCGGGGGCCTTCGGTCACGCGCTCGACCGGTACATCCGCAAAGTCCAGCGACTCGAGCTGCAGCTGGACATCGTCGGAGTTCTCGTCCAGCTCGCCCAGGACCGCCACCCGGATCTCGTCGTCGAGGAGGGTGAGGCCGGTTGCCATGCGCAGCGCTTCGACCTTGTCGTCGCGCGCAACCACCAGAATGCGTTTCGCGTTATCGCTCATGAAATCTCCTAAAAGACAATGACGTGGTCGCTGTTATGGACCAGTTCGGCGTTCTGGTACTGACCGCCCACCACAATGCGATCCTCCAGCCCCTCGACCGAGACCCCGGCATCCGCATAGCGGTCGATGCTCAGCTCGCAGATCGAGAAGTGACCCTTGCCGGAGTCCAGTAGCGCACGGAAGTCGGCATCATTGAGCAGATGCACGCCGCGGTCGGTCAGAAAGCACCGCGTATCCCAGCCCCGGTTTTGCGCGGCCTGCAGCAGGCCGATCGCGTGCGGGGCACAGCGGTCGTCCACGACACAGATTCCCAGCTCCATAGCCCTTACCCCTTGCGGATCTTCCAGGTGAATGTGCCGCCATCATCGGCGCGATCGAACAGGTCATTGCCCTCGGACTCGCACATCGAGATCACCGATTCGCCGGAAGAGGCGTTGTCGAACACCAGGGTGAGCACGTCACCGGACTGCAGTTTCTGCAGCGCCTTCTTGGTATACATCTGCGGGTGCGGGCAGGTGTAGCCCTTTACGTCCAGCATGTACTGACCGTCTTCTACTTTTTCGAACTTGACGCCCATGCGTGTTCTCTCCTTAACGTTGTCTTGAAAGTTCGGGAACCCCCGGGGGCACAGCCCCCGGGGTTGTTGCCACTTGCGCTATAGCGCGAACTCGTCGTCATTGCGCGACGCACGCCACTCCATCCAGCGGGTCAGGGCACGCACGCCGAAGAAACCGCCAATCGTCATGCCCGCCAGGAAGATCCAGCCGGTGAGGTCACCGTTGGTAACCGCCGCGAAGAACGCGCCGACGTTACAGCCCATACCGACCCGCGCACCGATGCCCATCAACGTGCCCCCAATCAGGGCGAAGATGGCGGTCTCCATGCTCGGGAGCTTCCACTTGAACTCGCGGTTGATGTTGGCGATCACCGCGGCGCCCAGGATGATCCCGATGGACATCATCCCCGGGGCATTCAGCAGCGGGTTGGGCAGACCGTTCTCGAGGCCGAAGAAGATGTTGCGCTCCATGTTCTCGAAGCCGATCTTGTCCATGACCCAGCCGCCCCACTGGGCCTCCTGGGTGGTGATGTACCAGTAGCCCGGATCGAACACGGTGCCCTGCAGGGAAACCTGCTCGTAAAAGCCCTTGCGTTCCAGCATCTCGCCGAAGTTCAGGATGTCGTACTTCTGCCGCAGCGCGCCGGTCACCCACATCTGCAGGCCGGCAAAGACACCGATACCCAGACCCGCGATGGCGGTGTTCTTGGACGAGGTGAACATCGCCCACATGCCGCGCAGGTGATCCCCGAATGCCGGGTTCTCGATCTTTTCGCGACGCATGTAGCCCTTGCGGAAGGCCACGACGTAGAGGAACACCAGGATGGCGAAGGTGGGCAGGATCGCCCCCAGCAGGGCATTCCCGATAAAGATGCCCATGAAGGTGTCGGGCTGCCCCATCATCTGGGCGACCGTACCGCCGCTCAGGTCCCAGATGTACCCGGTCATGAACTGGTCAAACCAGGTGGAGGTCACATCCAGCTCCTCGGGCATGCGCTTGTCCAGCGCAGACTCGGTCCAGGAGGCCGGCACGAACTGGCTGAACCACTCGCTGGAGACAAAGATCGCCTGCGAGAAGGAGATCGCCACCAGCACCAGCATCGAGCCCACATTGCCTTCGCCGCTCTTGTACAGGGACGACGATGCACAACCACCGGTGAAGATAATCCCGAAGCCGAAGATCGCTCCGCCGATGATGATGTGCCAGCCCAGCGGATTCGCGTGGAAGGTGCTGAACCCACCCATGGTCACCGCCGCCGCGGTCAGGGAATACAGCACCACGGCGATCATCACGCCCACCGCCATGCGTGGCACGCCGACCGCGAACAGATCGCGCACCGCGGAGGCCATGCAGAACCGGCCGTACTGCAGGAACAACCCGTAGGCCACGCCAAACCAGATATACACCAGCAGGTAGAGATAATCCGCGTCGTAGGCGAGCACGATCGCCGACAGCAACGCGACAATGCCCACGATCACGGCGGCGTTGAAACCACCCCGGTGCTTGACCGATACACCACCGGCGCGCGATCCACCCGCGCCACAGACTTCATTGCTCATTTAAACCCCCGACTCTTGTGTTTTGTGAATGATATGGGTCTCGGAAACCGGCAACGGGCGGCCGACTCAGATGCCCTTGCGGACGTAGACCTTCCAGTACGAATCGTCCCGGATCGTCGCAAGATGACTGCCATAGGCGGCCATCATCATGCTCGGGATGGTCTCCACCGCAGTGGGGTTGTCCGATATCAGCTCGACGACGCTCCCCTCCGGCAGCTGATTCAGCGCCTTGAGCGTCAGTAACTGCGGCTTCGGACAACCGTCTCCGATGCAATTCACGGAGCGCGCCACTTTCATGACTCCCAGGCCACGAATTTCCACTTCCCGGGTCTCTCGGTTCTCGTTCAAGGTTGACTGCATTCCGGAACGCCTGCCTTCACGTTTTCTTTTGCCTATCCAGGGAAAATACATTGGGTACACCCTCCTCCCTGCCCTCACGCGGCGGATCCGGCCGCACGGGATGGAGTTCTCTCTCCGGCACACCGGAGCGGGAAGACTTCCGCCAGTGGCAAAGCAGAAACCGTGCCACCAATGGATTCTTTCGCCCGGACAAGACGTTAGGGGAGAGACAAGCGAAACCCGGGGAGCCAAAATGCAATACCCCCAACGGAAGAGCCGCACGCATGGCGATTTGCAACGACCGGGGCAGGAAGCCGACCCACGCGGTCGCAACCAGAGGTTCCGACCAGAACAGGGAGCACGACACGGCAACTCGGGAAGGCGGGCACGACTGGCGAAATTCTCTGATACGCTAACCGGCGAGCTACGCTAACCGGCGCCCCGCGCCAGCCGATACCGAGATCAACGAGTGGATCGCATGCGAATGTCTCTCCGCCAAGTCACCATCACGCTGACCGTCCTGGTTTCGCTTTGCTTGTCGCTGGCGGCACAGGCGGACGACGACACGCTCACGCTGAACCTGCGCGATACCGAGATCCGGGATTTCATCGATCTGGTCTCGGAGGAGACCGGCACCAATTTCATCGTCGACCCGCGGGTACGCGGGAATGTCACCGTGGTATCCGGCCAGCCGGTCGCGCGCGACGAACTGATGGACCTGTTCCTGGGCATCCTGAGGGTCTACGGCTTCTCCGCGATCCCCGGCTCCGGGGCGACGCGCATCGTTCCGGATGCCCAGGCCAAGCAGGATGCGGTGCCACTACTGGACGAAGAATCGATCCCCGGCAGCCCGGCGACCCGTCCGGACGACTTCGTCACCCAGGTGATCGAGGTCAACCATGTCTCGGCCGCCCAGCTGGTACCGATCCTGCGGCCGCTACTGCCGCAGAGCGGGCACCTCGCGGCCGCCTCCGAATCCAATACCCTGGTGATTGCCGATACCACCGCGAACGTGCGCCGCATCCGCGCGATGGTCGACCGCATCGACCAGCCGATGTCGGAGGAATTCGACGTCATGGAACTGGAACACGCGCGCGCCGAAATCCTCGCCGAGCGCATCCGCAACCTGCTCTCCGAACGCGATGACATCCCCGGGCGCAGCCGCGCACGGATCGTCGCCGAGCCCGACAGTAACGCGCTGATCCTCTCCGGCAGCCCCGAGGCCCGCCTGTCGGTGCGCGCCCTGGTCGGCCAGCTGGATCGCCGCACCGAGGGCGGCAATACCCGCGTGCACTACCTCAGCTACGCACGCGCCGAGGACGTGGCCGACCTGCTGGCGGGGATTGCCGAGGCGCGCCACGAAGAGGCCACCGGCGAGACCGGCGGCCGCGCCAGCTCGCGCAACGGCATCCACATCCAGGCTCACGAGAGCACCAACGCGGTAGTCCTGCTGGGCCCGGCCGACATCCTGGATGACCTCGATTCGGTGATCGAACGCCTGGACGTGCGTCGGGCCCAGGTGCTGGTCGAGGCAGTGATCGCCGAGGTCTCTTCGGACCGCGCGCGCGAACTGGGCGTGCAGTGGGGCGCGGTCGGCAGCCGCGCGGCCGGGCTCCTCAACTTCGACCGCAACGACGGCGGCATCCTGGGGATCGCCGCCGGGGTAGACGCATTCCTCGACGGACGCGTGGAAAGCCCGCCAAGAGTCGGTGACGGTCTCACCGTGGGCGGGATCGGCACCTCCGGGAGCACCCAGATCGCGGCCCTGATCAACCTGCTGCAGACGGATACCTCCAGCAACATCCTGTCCACGCCCAGCCTGCTGACCCTGGACAACGAGGAGGCCGAGATCGTGGTCGGCCAGAATGTCCCATTCGTGGTCGGCCGCTCGCTGGAAGACTCCGGGCAGGCCTTCGATACCATCCGCCGCGAAGACGTCGGCGTGAAGCTGCGGGTGCGCCCGCAGATCAACCAGGGCAATGCGGTACGCCTGGAGATCGAACAGGAGGTCTCGCAGCTGGCCCCGGGCACCACCGGCGCGGCCGACCTGATCACCAACACCCGCTCCCTGCGCACCCACGTGCTGGTGGACGACGGCGACATGCTGGTACTCGGAGGACTGATCGAGGAACAACAGCAGGACACCCGGAGCCAGGTCCCGGGACTGGGCCAGATCCCCGGGATCGGGCGCCTGTTCCGTTCCGACAGCAGCAGCGTGGAAAAGCGTAACCTGATGGTATTCCTGCACCCGCGGATCGTGCGCGATTCCTCGCGCGGCAACGAGCTGACCAGCGCGAAGTACAGTTACATCCGCGGCGAGCAGATCCGCGAGCGCGCACGCCAGGACAAGGATAGCAGCCCGACCCTGCCATCCTGGGAACGCCTGACCCGCCTCCCCCCGAGCTTCGCCGAGGTGCGGGCAGGCAACGTGGACAGCTCGATGCCGGAGGCACTGCAACCCAGCCGCGCCTTCCGGCGCCAGGACTGATGCCCCGTGACGAGGCGAGCGGCCAGCGATCATCCGGTCCGGGCAGCCCGCACGCACCGGGCGGGAGCGGAAATCGGATGACCCCCGAGGAAACCGGCCAGCACCTGCAAACCAGCTACGGCTTCGCCCGGCGTTCCGGCACCCTGCCCGGTCCGCTGATCGATGGCCGACGGCGCATCTACGTGCGCCGCGACGCGGACCCACTGGCGGTCATCGAACTGCGCCGACGCAGCGCCGAGGCACTGGAACTGGAGACGGTCGACGACGACACCTTCGAGCACCGCCTGCGCGAGAGCTTCGAGTCGTCGAGCTCCGAGGCCATGCAGTCGGTCACCGGTCTGGACGAGGACCTGGACCTCAGCGCGGTCGCGCAATCCCTGGCCGAGCCGCAGGACCTGCTGGAGGCCGACGACGACGCGCCGATCATCCGCCTGATCAACGCGCTGCTGACAGAGGCGGTGCGCGAGAACGCCTCCGACATCCATATCGAACCGTTCGAGACCCGCCTGGCGGTGCGCATCCGGGTGGATGGCGTGCTGCGCGAGATCCTCAATCCGCCGGCCGGGCTGGCCTCGCTGATCGTGTCGCGTATCAAGGTGATGGCACGCCTGGATATCGCGGAAAAACGCCTGCCGCAGGACGGCCGCATCTCCCTGCGCCTGGCTGGACGCGCGGTGGATGTACGCGTCTCCACCCTCCCGTCGGGCTATGGCGAGCGCGTAGTGATGCGCCTGCTCGACAAGCACGCCGGGCGCCTGGATCTGGCGCAAATCGGGATGCCACCAGCCATGCTCGAGACCTTCGAGCGCCTGATCCACCGCCCGCACGGCATCGTACTGGTCACTGGGCCGACCGGCTCGGGCAAGACCACCACCCTGTACGCGGGCCTCGAGCGCCTGAACGATCGCAGCCGCAACATCCTGACGGTCGAGGACCCGATCGAGTACTACCTGGACGGCATCGGCCAGACCCAGATCAATACCCGCATCGACATGACCTTCGCCCGCGGCCTGCGCGCGATCCTGCGCCAGGATCCGGACGTGGTCATGGTCGGCGAGATCCGCGACCTGGACACCGTGCAGATCGCGATTCAGGCCAGCCTGACCGGACACCTGGTGTTCTCCACCCTGCACACCAACTCCGCGGTGGGCGCGATCACCCGGCTGCGTGACATGGGCGTGGAGTCCTTCCTGCTGTCCTCCACCCTGAGCGGGATCCTCGCGCAGCGGCTGGTACGCGTACTGTGCCCGGAATGCCGCGAGGCGCGCCCCGCGACCCCCTGGGAATGCGAGCTGCTGGACGCCGACCCGGCGCAGCCCCCTACCATCCACCACCCGGCTGGTTGCCCCGAATGCCACCAGCTCGGCTACCGCGGCCGCTGTGGCATCTACGAGCTGGTCGAGACGACCGACGAGCTGCGCACCCTGATCCACGACGGAGCCGGCGAACAGGCGCTGGGCGAGGTCGCGCGGAGGCAGGGCCCGAACCTGCGCGCCAGTGCGATCGCACGTGTCCTCGACGGCACCACCAGCATCGAGGAACTGATGCGCATCACCCACGAGGGCTGACCCCACGATGCCGGCGTTCGAATACGAGGCCCTGGACGCCTCCGGCCGCACCCGCAAAGGGGTACTGGAAGGCGACACCGCGCGCAACGTGCGCACGCGCCTGCGCGAGGACCGGCTGACCCCGGTCAGCCTGCGCGAGATCGGGGCCCAGTCCGGCGGCGCCGGCACCCGACGCGGCACCCTGGAGTCGCGCACCGGGGCGGTCAGTCCGCTGGATCTCGCGCTCGCGACCCGTCAGATGGCCACCCTGGCGCGCGCCGGCCTGCCGGTGGAGGAATGGCTGGGCGCGGTCGCCCGCCAGACCGAGAAACGCAAGATCCGCAACGTGCTCACCGGGGTACGCACCCGCGTAATGGAGGGCCACAGCCTGGCCCAGGCGCTGGGCCAGTTTCCCAACGTGTTCCCGGACATCTACCGCAACACGGTCGCGGCCGGCGAGAGCTCCGGCCACCTGGATGGCGTACTGGAGCGCCTGGCCGACTACCTTGAGCGCCGCCACGCCCTGCGCCAGAAGGTCGCGCTGGCCATGATCTACCCGATCATTCTGACGCTGGTGGCCATCGCGGTCACCCTGGCACTGGTCGTCTACGTGGTCCCCGAGGTGGTGCAGGTCTTCGCCGGCATCGACCAGCAGCTCCCGGTCCTGACCCGTGCCCTGATCGCGATCAGCGATGCCGCACGCGACTACGGCCTGATCGCCCTCGGCGTGCTGGTGGCCGGCGGTATCCTGCTGGCACGCTGGCTGCGGCGGCCCGGACCGCGCATGCGCCTGGATCGCCTGCTGCTGCGCCTGCCGCTGATCGCGCCGCTGATCCGCGGCATCAACACCGCGCGCTTTGCCCGCACCCTCAGTATCCTGGCCGCCAGCGGCGTGCCCTTGCTCGAGGCGATGCGCACCGGGGCCAGCGTGATCGGGAACCGGCCCATGCGCGCGGCGGTCGACGAGGCAACCCGGCGCGTGCAGGAAGGCAGCGGGATCGGCCAGGCCCTGGAGACCACCCGCTATTTCCCGCCCACCATGGTCCTGCTGATCCGCAGCGGCGAGTCCTCCGGCAGCCTCACCGACATGCTGGATCGTGCCGCGGAGGCGCAGGAACGCGAGGTCGAGGCCCGTATCGGCGTCAGCATGGGGCTGATGGAACCGCTGATGATCCTCGCCATGGGGGGCATTGTCCTGACCATCGTGCTGGCCATACTGTTGCCCATATTCGACCTCAACCAACTGGTGAACTGAACATGACATCGCATCCCGCACGCTCGCGCCGACACGCGCGCGGCTTCACTCTCATCGAGATCATGGTGGTCGTGGTGATCCTCGGCATCCTCGCCGCGGTGGTCGTCCCGCGGGTAATGGACCGCCCGGACGAGGCGCGCATCACCAAGGTCAAGCAGGACATCCGCACCATCGAGAGCGCACTCAACCTGTACCGGCTCGACAACTACCAGTACCCGACCACGGAACAGGGCCTGGAGGCCCTGGTGGAGCGCCCGACCAGCGGCCCCGAGGCCCCCCAATACCGCGACGGCGGCTATCTCGATCGCCTGCCGCGCGACCCGTGGGGCCACGACTACCAGTACCTGAACCCCGGGCGTCACGGCGACATCGACATCTTCAGCTACGGCGCCGATGGTCGGCGCGGCGGCGACGGCGTCAACGCCGAGATCGGCAACTGGAACCTGGACGACTTCTGAATGGCCCCGGTCCGGGCCCTTGCCTCGCCGCGACGGCAGGCCTCGGCCCCTCCCCGGGGCACGGGCTTCACCCTGATCGAACTGCTGGTGGTGCTGTTCATCGTCGGCCTGATTACCGGTGTCGCGGTCCTCTCGGTGGCCCAGACCGGCAGCCGCCAGATGGAGCAGACCGCGCTGCGTCTGGCCAGCCAGATCCAGCTTGCCAGCGACGAGGCCCTGCTGACCGGGCAGCGCCGCGCGGTCGGCTTCAGCGAGGGGCGCATGGCCATCCTGGAAGGCATCTGGCTGGACGAGGGCCAGCTCGCCTGGGAACCGATCGCGCACGGCACCCTGGCACCGGTGAACTTCGAGCGGCAGGGGTTGCGGATCCGTGTGCACGTCGAAGGACAGCGCGCCACCCTCGACGACGACCCGGATCGCGCGCTGATCTTCCTGCATCCCGACGGCCGGATCACCCCGTTCGAGGTCGAACTCACACGCCCCGGCCAGCCCGGGGAACTGCGTATCCACACCACCGTCGGCGGCCGGCTCGCCGTGGATCTCGGCGACGGCGAATCCCGCACCCTGGGGGAACGGCATGCCCAGCGCCGCTAGGAGCCTGTCGGATTTGGGCGCTCGTCGCGAGCGTGATGGGAGAGTGAGACCATTTTTTCGGTCTCTCGAGGCGCATAGTGGGGACTCTGTAACGAGAGAGAGCGGAAAAAGGGACCACTGTCCCACACGCGCAGCAGATCCGTCCCAAGTCCGACAGGCTCCCAGGGAAACACTGATTCACGCACACGCTCGCGCTCGAGTCGCTTTTGCGTGCGAACAAGGCGCGGCGACGGCCGTGCAGTCGTTCTGCACAAGGGAGCCGCAACGCCGTGCGCGCGGCTTCACCCTGCTGGAAATCCTGGTCGCCCTGGTGATCCTCGCGGTCGCCCTCGGTGCGCTGATCCAGTCCGGCAGCGAGCATGCCCGTAATACGGCCTACCTCAAGGAGCGCGCCCAGGCCACCTGGGTGGGCCGGAATCTGCTGGCCGACTACGAGGCCGGCCTGCGGCCCACGCGGCCCGGCGAACACCGGGTAGAGGAGACCCTGGCCGGGCAGGACTGGGAGGCGCGCATCCGCATCGAAGACGTCGAACTGGACGCCCCGCTCACCCTGCCCACCATCCTGCGTATCGACATCCGCGTGCACCCGATGGCGCGCACCGGTCGCGATACGCCCAGCGCCCGAGTAACCGGCTATGCACTGCCCTGACCGCCGGCCGTCACGCACCACCGGCTTCACCCTGCTGGAGCTGATCGTCGCGGTCGCGATCTTCGCCATCGTCGGTACCCTGGCGGTGGGCGGTCTGCATTCGGTCCTGCAGGCGGACCGCATCACCCAGGACCAGAGCACACGCCTGGCCGAGGTCGAGGTGATGCTGGCCCTGCTGGAGCGCGACCTGCGCCACGCGGTGCCGGTCGCGCCCCGCGACCAGTTCGGCGATCGCCAGCCCCCGCTGTCCTACAGCCCGTACACCGAACCACAGGCGCTGCGCCTGGTGCGTGCGGGGCTGGGCGGCGACCGGCGTCTGGCCCGGGTCGAGTGGCGGATCACGCCGACCGGCCTGGAACGCTACAGTTCGTCGATTATCGACGGGGCCCCCGAGGACGCGGGCACGACCCGCCAGTTCCTGCGCACCTCTGGCACCGGGAGCCACCGCGAATGGAACCAGAACGGGCGCCGGGAGACCCCACAGGCGATCCGCTTCGCGTTCGTCTCGCGCCAGACCGGCGAGACCCGCGCGGACTGGCCGCCGGTCGGGGCAGGCACCACGGCCGACAACGCCCCGGTCCCGGCCCAGGTCATCCTCGCGTTCGAGGACCCCGAGCTGGGGGCGATCGAGCGCCGCATCGCGCTCCCCCGCCGACCATGATCTTCCGCCCGCAACCCATCCGTACCCGTCCCCAGCGCCGCGCCCGCCACGAGGGTGCCGCGCTGCTGACCGTGCTGCTGGTGCTGGCACTCGCCTCGATCGCCGCGGTCGCGATCACCACCCGCGACCAGCAACAGACGTACCGCGCCACCATCCTGCAGGAGGCCGAACGCGCGCGTGCCCTGCAGTCCGGCGCGGAGGCGGTGACCCTGCATCTGCTGGAACGCATGCCGGGCTACGACGACCTGCCGTGGGAGGGCTGCACATCACCGCGCATCCCGCTGCAGGTGGAGGGGGTGACCGTCTCCGCGCGGCTGGAGAACCTGCACTGTCGGTTCAACATCAATGCCCTGGGGCGCCCCGAGGACCCGCCGGTCGCCGCGTTCGCCGAACTCCTGGACCGGGCGGCGCTGGATGCCGGACTGTCCAGGGTGCGCGGCAACACCCTGGCCCTGGCGGTGCAGGACTGGATGGACCCGGAGACCGACAACCCGGTCTATCTGGGCATGGACCCGCCCCGCCGTAGCGGCAACCGGCCCCTGCTCACGGCCTCCGAGCTGCTGTCGATCGAGGGCTTCGATCGCGAACTGTGGGAGGCGATCGCCCCCTGGGTGGTCGCGCTCCCGACCCGGGACAACGCGATCAACCTCGATCTCGCACCTGATCCGGTCCTGCGCGCGGTACAGCAAAGCGCGGTGGAGGAAACCCGCGATACCCGCTACTTCCGCCTCCAGGTCGTTGCCCGCATGGGTCAACGCGAGTATTTTCAATGCGCCATACTGGATGCCCCGAACGGACGGACGGTCCTGCGCGAGGCCTCCGCCTGCGAACCCTGACCCCAAACCACCGGATCCCGTGAATCACCTCAAGGCCACCAACGCATGACCTGGATACTGCTGGAGCTCCCGGAACCCGAGGCCCTCCAGGGCCCCGAGGCACCCATGCTGGGCTGGCTGCGCCTGCGCCCCAACGGGACCCCGCTGGAGCACGGCCGGGATACCCCGGAAGCAGTGCGCCAGCGCATCGTGCGGGGCGACCGCGTGCTCGCACTGGTGCCCGGCGAACGCGCCCCGCTGTATCGCGTCGACCTCCCGCCCGGGTCCGCGCGCGCCCGGCGCCAGGCCCTGCCCTACGCCCTGGAGGACCGCCTCAGCGAGGACCTCAAGGCGCTGCATTTCGTCGCCGAGTTCGGTCGCGGGCCACAAGTCACCGCAGCGGTGGTGGCGCATCGCGATCTCGATCAGTGGCGTGACTGGCTGGAGGAACACGGCCTCGGACCGCTCCCGCTGGTGCCCGACATCAGCCTGCTGCGTGGCTGGGCGCCGGCCGCCACGGCCCTGGTCCTTTCCGGGAGCCGACGCGCGCTGGTGCTGGAGCCGGACAGCGAACCCCTGGCGCTGCCCCCAGAGCTGCTCGACTGGTGGCTGCAGACACATGCCCCGGCCGCACCAGCCGGGGATACCGCCCCCGGGGACGGCGAGGACCATGCCAGCCCTCCCCCGGTGCGGGTCGAGGGCAACGTGCCGGAACGCCTGGCGGGGTCCGGCCGGCTACAGCCCGCGCGGGGCGAGCCGACCCTTCCGGGCAACTGGGACGGTTCCGTCACCAGCCTGCTGAACGCCTGCTGCGGTGCCGATGCCGGCCACGCCCGGCAACTGGCCCGCGCGCTGCGCAAGGCACGCAGCCTTAACCTGGCGGCGCGCGGGAGCGAACCTGGGGCCGCGCCCGGTGCGTTGCTGCAGACCCTGAAACGGCCCGCCGCGCTGGCCGCGGCCCTCGGCCTCGTGTGGCTGGCCACCCTGTGGTTCGAGGTCCACCAACTGGAACAGGAGTTGCAGCGCGTGGATCAGGGCATCGAGGACGTCTTCGAACGCGCCCTGCCCGGCACCCGCATGGTCGATCCGGTCGCACAGTTCCGAGCCGTACTGGAACGGGGCAGCGACGCGGGCCCCGGCACCGCCGCGGCCAGTCCGCTGGGCGAACGCCTGGCGGCGACCGCTACGACCTTCGACAACGGCCAGGTCACCATCCGCAGCCTGCGCGGTGACGCGAGCCGCCTGGAGATCGAACTGGAAACCGACTCGATCCGGCGTCTCGAGGACCTCCGCGAGGCCCTGCGCGAGGCCGCCGGCCAGCCAACCCGGATCACCCAGGCCGAAACCGGCGACGATCGCGTACGCGGCCGCATCATCCTGGAGGAGAACGGCCGATGATCTCCGCGTTCGAGAATCTCGAGACCCGCGAGCGCCTGATCCTGGGACTGGGCGGCCTGATCGCGGCGCTGGTGCTGCTGTTCCTGCTGGTCGTCGAGCCGCTGCTGGCGAGTCGTGAACAGGCCCAGCAACGCCTCGCGCAGCTGAGCGGGGAGCACGCCTGGCTGGAGGCGCATGCCGACCGAGTGGCCGCGGCCCGCCCACCTCAGGATCGCCAGCCGGTCACCGCGCAGACCAACGGCGGTTCGCTGCTGGGGATCGTCGACCTGAGCACGCGGCGCGCCGACATCCACGCACCGATGCGTCAGGCGCGCCCGCGCGACAATGGCGTTCAGGTACGTTTTGAGGGGGTCGACTTCCAGAAACTGATGGGCTGGCTCGGCACCCTGGAACACGAGCAGGGGATCGCCCCGCGTCAGCTGGATATCACCCGCACCACCGAGCCCGGGCGGGTCAATGCCGACCTCCACCTCGTACCGGGAGGCAACGATGACGGCTGACACCGAGACCCCGACCCGGCGTCCCGGTCGGCGCGGCCTGTGGGGGCTGATCGCTCTGTTCCTGCTCGTCTACCTGGTCGCGCTGCTGGTGATGCTACCCACCCGCGTGGCACTCGAACAGGCCGAAGGTCACGGCCTGCTGCCCACCGAGGTCACGCGCATACTGGCCTGGGAACAGGCCGGCGGCACCCTGCTGAACGGGCGGCTGACAGGGGTCCGGCTCGATGGCACCAACCTTGGCGACGTGCAATGGCGCCTGCGCCCCGCCGCGCTGCTTACCGGCCGAGCCCAACTGGACCTGCAACTGGCCCCGCTGGCGATCGGTGCCGCCGAGGGCCGTGTCTCGGTCAGCCATCGCGGGGTGGAGATCCACGCGCTGCGCGGCGAACTGCCGGCCACCGCCCTGCACCCGTTCATGCCGGCCGCCGCGATCCGTCTGAACGGGCGGATCGAGGCCCACCGCACCCGCGGACGCCTGGATCGGGAGGGCCTGGTGCATGACATGCAGGGCGACTGGCTCTGGCATAATGCGGCCGCGGGCATGCCGCGCGCCTATGACCTGGGTACCCAGCACGCTACCCTCGGCGACCAGGACGGACGCCTGGAGATTCGCGTACGGGCCGACCCGGAGGCCGCGCTCGAGACCGACGGGCGCATCCATGTCGACCTGCGCCGCGAGCCGCCCGGAGTCGAGGGTCGAGTACGCATGGCGCCGCGTGCGCAGGCCGCTCCGGAGATCGAGCAGTTCCTGCGCCAGGCGCTGCGACCGGCCCCGGAGGGCGGCTACTACTGGGAGGCCCGTACACCATGAACCCGGCCGCGGCCTCTTTCCGCAATCGGCACACCAGACCGGTGCGCCCGTAACGACCAGCGAGACTGCCGATGTACCGAATTCCCGTCCTGATCGCCAGCGCGCTGCTGGTCAGCGCCTGCGCTACCACCCCGGACCCTTCCAGCGCGGAACGCGACGCCCTGCGCGCGGCCCTGGACCGCAACGACTGCACCCGCGCCAGCGAGGCCCTGCGGGCAGACCCGGCTGCCAGCGACCGCCTGGAGGTCGCGCACCTGTGTTTGCAACAGGGCGAATTCGCGCAGACCCGTTCGCTTGCCGCGCAGCAACTGGAAGGCGGAACGGATGCCGCACAGGCGGACTACGCCGCCTATCTGCACGCCCTGGCCCGCATGGGCGAATGGCGCCGGACCCGGGCCCTGCCACTGGATCGGCGCATCGATGACGGACGCGCCGTGTTTCGCGAGATGGCCGGTTTCCTCGAAACCCATGCGGGCTCGCGCTACGCCGAGTCCCTGGCCCCGCGCCTGGCCAACGTGCGCGAGGACCTGGCGCGCCTGGAACTGCGCCAGGCGGACGCCGCCGGGGACGATGGCCGTGCCGACGAGGCACGCGAGCGTGCGCGCTATGTGCGCGACTATTTCCCGGGCACCGCCGCCGCCCGCGAGGCCGCCGCGCGCCTCGCAAGCGACTGAGCCGGGACCCGCGACGGGCCCTCAGTCCTCGCCGCGGAACAACTGGCCGAGCGCCTTGCCCGGGTCCTCGGTACGCATAAACGCCTCGCCCACCAGGAACGCATTGACCCCGGCCTCCCGCAGGCGCGCGACGTCTTCGCGGGTATGGATGCCGCTCTCGGTCACCAGCAGGGCGGACGCCGGCACCTGATCCTTCAGCTCCAGAGTGGTCTCCAGCCGGGTCTCGAAGCTGCGCAGGTCACGGTTGTTGATCCCGATCAGGTCCGCGCCGATCTGCTTGGCACGCTCGAGCTCCTCGGCATCGTGCACCTCGACCAGGGCATCCATACCCAGCTCGCGGGTCAGGAAGTACAGTTCGTGCAGCGCGGTGTCGTCCAGGGCCGCGGCGATCAGCAGCACACAGTCCGCGCCCAGTACCCGCGCCTCGTAGACCTGGTAGAGGTCGACCACAAAATCCTTGCGCAGAATCGGCAACTTGCAGGCCACCCGCGCATCGCGCAGGTCGCCATCGCGGCCCTTGAAGAAATCCACGTCGGTCAGCACCGACAGGCAGGTCGCCCCGTGTTCCTCGTAGCCGCGCGCGAATGCCTCGGGGTTGAAGTTCGGGCTGATCTGCCCCTGGCTCGGGCTGGCCTTCTTGATCTCCGCGATCACCGCGGCACGCCCGGCATCGATCTCCGCCTGCAGCGCGGCGCGAAAGCCCCGCGGCGCCGGGGCGGTGTTCATCCAGCCACGCAACTCGCGCAGGGGCCAGAATGCGCTGCGTTCCGCTACCTCCTCGTGCTTGCGCTCGAGGATCCGCTTGAGGATATCCGGGACCTCGCGGTTGTCGCTCATGCCTGTTCCTCCCGCGCCAGTCGCGCGCTCGTCTGCTGCAATCGCTCGAGGCGCTCGCGCGCCGCGCCGGAATCGATCGCCTCGGCGGCCCGCCGGACCCCACCCGCCAGCGACTCGGCACCACCGCCGACGTAGATGGCCGCGCCGGCGTTCAGCAGCACAATGTCGCGTGCCGGGCCTGCCTGCCCCTTCAGAACGCCACGCAGCAGTGCGGCGGAGGCCTCGACACTAGTCACCCGAACCGCGTCCAGCGGGGCGGTTTGCAGACCGAAATCCTCCGGCCGCAGGGTGTACTCGCGGATCTCGCCATCCAGCAACTCTGCAACGCGGGTCGGGGCCCCGATGCTGATCTCGTCCAGACCGTCCTCGGCGTGCACCACCAGGACATGTTCGCTGCCCAGCCCCTTCAGGGCCTCGGCCAGCGGCCGGACCCAGGCGGCCGAGTACACCCCCAGGACCTGATTGGGCGCCCCGGCCGGGTTGGTCAGCGGCCCGAGCACGTTGAACAGCGTGCGCACGCCCAGTTCCTTGCGCGGCCCGATGGCGTGCTTCATCGCCCCGTGATGGGCGGGGGCGAACAGGAAGCCCACCCCGACCTCCTCGATGCAGCGGCCGACCGCGTCCGGCGACAGGTCCAGCAAAACACCCAGCGACTCCAGCACGTCCGCGCTGCCGGAACTGGACGACACCGAACGGTTGCCGTGCTTGGCGACCCGCACGCCGCCGGCCGCCGCCACCAGCGCGGCGGCCGTGGAGATGTTGAAGGTGCCCGAGGCATCGCCACCAGTACCGCAGGTATCCACCAGACCGGTCCGCGGTACGTCTACGCGCAGCGCCAGCGAACGCATCACCTCGGCGGCCGCGCGGATCTCCTCAATGGTCTCGCCCTTCATCCGCAGGCCGACCAGGAACCCGCCGATCTGGGCCGGCGTCGCAGCGCCCGTCATGATCGCCTGCATCACCGCCGTCATCGACGGCGCATCCAGGTCGCGCCCCTCGATCACTGCCCCAATGGCCTCTTGTATCGTCACCACACCCTCCCTTGAATCGAATCCGCGCGCCCCCTGGCGGCGCCTCGGCGGCAGACGCCGGCCAGCAACGCACCGGGGACGAGGAAACACTGACCAGGGGACATCGCCACCGCCCCATCCCTGAGGGGTCCTCCCCCGACGCGGCGCTGGAGTGCCCGGTGGCCTTCGGTCTGCAAGGCCGGCCTCTGCACGAATATCCCGCTTGCTCAGTATTTCCCTGCCAGTGTAGTGCGTCACCCTGCTGGGTACGTAGAGCGTCCCGTGCCACCACGAACGCAAGGCGGGGCGCGCCGGGTGGAATGCCCGTCGCCCCTTCCAGGAGTACCAACGCGGCGCTCGTGCTGGTACGGACCTCCTTCCCGGCAAGCGCTTCAGGCGCCACACGCACCCCGCAGGGTGACGCACCGCACTAGTGTAACGCCCGCGCCGGGGTGCGACGACCACGCGCCTCCGGCCCGCTCCACCACAACAGTGCCGCGGCCGCCCAGATCACCAGCGAACCGCCGATCAGCCACGCCAGATGGTCGTCCAGGCGATCCACCAGAAACAGGGCCAGCAGGGCGCTGAAGCCCAGTTGCAGGAAGGCCTGCATGGCCGAGGCCATGCCCCGTGCGCCTGGATAGCAGTCCAGCGCGAGCAGATTCAGCGAGGGCACGGCCGTCGCCAGGGAGAAGCTGTACAGCGCGAACGGCAGGGTCACCGCAACCACCGGACCCCCGGTCACGATCCCCAGCGCCACCAGCGCCAGCGAGACCCCGGCCAGCCCCACGCCGATACTGATCGCCAGCGGCGGACTCAGCAGGCTGGCGGTGCGTCCCGCGATGAAGCCGCCTACCACCAGGCCGCCCACCAGTGGCAGGAACAGCCACCAGAAGTCCTGTTCCTGCCCGCCCAGGTGGACATAGATCACCGTCGGCGAGGCCGCGACAAACAGGAACATCGCCCCGAACAGCCCGGTATGTACGAGCGCCGGACGCAGGAACGTCGGGTTGCGCAGGGTGCCGAGGTAGCCCCGCAGGATCACGGCCGGACGCCCGGAGGCGCGCCCGACCGGCGGCAGGGTTTCCGGGAGCCAGGCCCGGATCGCGAGCAACAGGAATACCCCATACAGGGTCAGAAACAGGAACACCGAGCGCCAGCCGAATCCGGCCTGCAGGTAGCCCCCGACGATCGGGGCCGCGGCCGGGCCGATCGCGAACATCATGGTAATCAGCGCCAGTACCCGGCGCGCATCGGTGGCCTCGAAGCGGTCGCGCACCACCGCACGCCCGACCACGATCCCGGCCGCCGCGGACAGCCCCT
>SKNJ01000124.1 GCA_007120575.1 Thioalkalivibrio sp. | reverse complement strand
TGGCTGGGCCTGCAGCAGGCCACCACCGAGATCAGCGAGATGAGTCTGCGCTTCGCAACCGTGTATTTCGCGTTCTTCTTCCTGCTGTGGTTCCTCAGCAAGGAACGGTCGGTCGTATTCAGCCTGATCGCGTTCGTGGTGATTGTCGGGATTTACAGCCTGTACGACATCGCGCGCTTCGATTCGGGCAATGCGAATCTGATCATGTGGTCCTGGCTGATTCCGACCGTGTATCTGTTCGTGACCATGGTGGCCCCTGCGTTCGTGCGTGGCCTGGGCCGTGACCGTGCCGTTCCGGAAAGGGTGACTTCGTAATGAAAACACTGATTGCAACGACCTTCCTGGCCCTGGCGGCCGTGTTCACCGTCCCGGCGGCCTCGGCCGCCGGGTACGACGGCGATCTCGAATCGGCCAACATCGACGTCTCCAACGAGGCGGCCCTGCAGCGCGGTGCGAAGCTGTTCATGAACTACTGCATGGGCTGCCACAGTACCCAGTACATGCGCTACAACCGGGTGGGACGCGACATCGGCCTGACCGACGAGCAGGTGGCCGAGAACTTCATCTTCATTACCAATGAGGATGGTGACCCGGTGGGTACGGGGTCGCTGATGACCAACGCCATGACCGCTGCCTATGGCGAAGAAGTCTTCGGTGTCGAGCCGCCGGACCTGACCATGACCACGCGCATCAACGGCGAGGACTGGGTCTACACTTTCCTGAAGAGCTTCTATGTCGACGAGTCGCGTCCGTTCGGCGCGAACAACGAGGTGTTCGACAACGTGGGCATGCCACACGTCCTGTGGGAGCTGCAGGGCTGGCAGGAACAGGTGGTCGACGAGGATGGCAACGAGCGCCTGGAACTGGTGCGTTCCGGTTCCATGACGCCTGGCGAGTACGACCGCGCGGTCCGCGACATCGTGACCTACCTGTCGTACATGGGTGAGCCGATGCAACTGGATCGTCAGCGCATCGGCCTGTACGTGCTAATCTTTCTCGGGATCTTCACCATCTTGGCCTACTTCTTGAAAAAGGAGTACTGGAAAGACGTACACTAGGCGGCCGAAGCCGTTGTCGGCACCCGGGTCAGGGACTTGATCCGGGCGCCGGCGTCACTGACCGTCTGCCCGGAGTGGTCCGCCACAAGGCCGGGGTAGGGAGAAAGTTATGGCGCTGGTCGCCAATCGTCGTTCTGTCATGACATTGTTTTCCGCCCATGACTGTGTGCGCTGTCATCGCGTGCGAATCATTCTCGCGGAGAAGGATATCGCGGTGGATGTGGTCAACCTTGGGCCGGACGAGTTGCCCGAGGACCTGTCGGATCTGAACCCCTACAACGAGGTCCCGACCCTGGTGGATCGGGACCTGGCGTTGTACGGGACCCACGTGATCACCGAGTACCTGGACGAGCGCTTTCCGCATCCGCCGCTGATGCCGGTGGATCCGGTCTCGCGTGCGGCCGCGCGCCTGGCGCTTTATCGCGTCGAGCGCGACTGGTACGACGGGCTGGACGCGGTGCAGCAGGCCTCCGGGGCCGCGCTGACCAAGGCGCGCAAGATCCTGCGCGAGAGCCTGGTGGCCTCCGCGGAGATCTTCGAGCTCAAGCCGTATTTCCTCAGTGACGAGTTCAGTATCGTCGACTGTGCGATTGCCCCGGTGATGTGGCGCCTGCCGGCGGTCGGGATCGACCTTTCGAGTCTGCCGCGCGCGATCGAGGAATACGCCGATCGGGTGTGCAGGCGCGAATCCTTCCAGGTCAGCCTCACCGAGGCGGAGCGCGAGCTGCGGCTGTGACCTCCTCGCGCCCCTATCTGCTCCGGGCCCTGTGGGAGTGGATCACGGACAATGGCTTCACGCCGCATGTCCTGGTCGACGCCATGGTGGAGGGGACCGCGGTTCCCGATGCTTTCGTGGAACAGGGCAAGATCACGCTCAACATCGGTCCGGCTGCGGTCGATGCCCTGAATATTGGCGATGATGCCCTGGCTTTTTCCGCGCGCTTTGCCGGCAAGCCCATGGACGTCTACGTACCGATGTCGGCCGTGCTCGCGGTGTATGCACGCGAGAATGGCCAGGGGATGATGTTCGGGAGCGAGCCGGGGCCCGGGCCCGAGGACGACGGCCCGTCGGATGGACCGGGACCGGACGAGGGACCGAGCGGAGGGGATGCCGGCGAAGACAAGCCGGCGAAGAAGAAGGGGCCGGCGTTGAAGGTCGTCAAGTAAGCGACTGACGAAGCGCTGCCTCCGCCTCATCACGCCCTAGGCCGCGACGCGGTTTCAGATGGAGCACTGCGGTGCTCGTTGGCAAGCGTCAGCCGGGTGCCTTGCCCGGGTTCAGGATGTTGTCCGGGTCGAAGACCCGTTTGACCCCCGCCATCAGTGCGCGCGCGGCCGGGTCCAGCTCGCGCCTCACGAACGCGCGCTTCACCAGGCCGATGCCGTGTTCGCCCGACAGCGTGCCGTCGAGTCCCAGTACCAGGTCGAATACCGCGTCCAGGCAACGCTCGGCGGCCGCCATCTCGGCCGGATCGTCCGGATTGATCAGCAGGTTCACGTGGATGTTGCCATTGCCGGCGTGACCGAAGTTAACGATGGTGATGGCGTGTTCGCGGCCCAGGCGGTCGAGCCCCGCAATCAGGTCGGGGATGCGCGAGACCGGCACCACCACATCCTCGTTGATCTTTTTCGGTGCCACCGTGCGCAACGCTGGCGACAGGGCCTTGCGCACCGCCCACAGCGCCTGGGCTTCCTCCGGCGTGTCCGCGCTGGTGGTCTGCAGGCAGCCATCGCCTTCGGCGGCGCGGCGGATGGCGGCGGTGGTGGCGTCGATTCCGGCCTCGGTGCCGTCGGTCTCGATCATCAGCAGCGCACCCGCGTCGGTCGGCAGCGGGCAGTCGGGGGCATAGTCGCGGATCATCGCGAGCGCGCCATGGTCCATGAATTCCAGCGCCGAGGGCACCTCGGCGCGCCGCATCAGGCGCGCCACCGCGCGCGCCGCGTCGCCGACCGTACGGTACACCGCCTGAATCAGGCGGGTGGCCTCGGGTTTTGGCGTCAGGCGCAGGGTGGCCTCGGTCAGTACCGCCAGCGTGCCCTCGGAGCCGATCAGCAGGCGTGTCAGGTCGTAGCCGACCACACCCTTGGTGGTGTGGACGCCGGTGCGGAAGGCCTCGCCGGTGCCGGCGACCGCGGCCAGCCCCAGGGTGTTGTCGCGGGGCGTCCCGTATTTGACCGCGTGTGGCCCGGCCGAGTTGTAGGCCAGGTTGCCCCCCAGGGTGCAATAGGCGCTACTGGTGGGGTCCGGCGGCCAGAAAAAGCCGTGCGCCCCGGCCGCCTCCTGGACCGCGCCATTGGTGGTGCCCGGCTCGGCAATGAGCCAGCGATTGTCGGGGTCGACGTCCAGGATGCGGTTCATCCGCTCCAGCGACAAAACCAGGCCGCCGCGATCCGGGACCGCCGCGCCGGTGGTTCCGGTGCCGCGCCCGCGGGCGGTCAGGGGTAGCTCCAGTCGCCGGCACAGCCGCACCAGTTCGGCGACGGTGTCCGCGTCGCGTGCGAATGCGACCGCCTCTGGCACGGCGTGCAGCTTGGAGTTGTCGGCCCCGTAGGCCCAGCAGTCCGCCGGGTCCAGCAGGCGGTCAGCCTCTGGCAACAGCTGTTCCAGTTCGCGCGCCAGCGGGGTCACGAGGGCTCCGCCTGGATGGCGTCCTGTAGCCACTCGACATGGTTGGAACCATCGACCGCGATCACGTCGAAGCGCACCGGGCCGCGCCAGTCCTGTTCCTGCAGGTAGGCCTCGGCGGCGCGTAGCAGGCGCTGGCGCTTGCCGCGGTCGATACTCGCGGCCGCGCCCCCGAAGCCGGGATGGCTGCGCTTGCGTACCTCGACCAGCACCAGCGTGTCGTGCTCCTGCGCGACCAGGTCGAGCTCGCCCCAGGGGCGGCGCACGTTGCGCGCCCGGATATGCAGCCCGTGCGCCTCCAGGTGTTGCGCCGCCAGGGCCTCCGCGGCATTGCCGGCGTCCTGGGTCCGGGCCATGTTCAGCGGTTCCTTCCGGGGCTCAGCAGGCGTGGTTCTCCACGTTCGAAGCGGGCCCAGGCCGGTTCGCGGATCCAGTCCCGCGTGTAGGGGTTCAGGCCCCAGTCCCCGGCCTCGCCGGCCAGCTGATGCTGCGGGGCCCGGCTGGCTGCCTCGGTGTACAGCGCCAGGTGCACGGCATCCGCGCCGAGGGCGACGAAACGCGGGAGCGGTGCCTGCCGGATTTCCGCTTCGGGGCGGAACAGCACCGGGGCATCCGGAAACACGATCCCGCTCAGGTCGCTGTCACGCCCGGCGTCCGGATGCCCGGGGTAGACATGCGCGGTCGCCATGACCGGTAGCCGGCCGGCGCCGTGAAAGTGGAGGTGTGGCACGATCTGGCGCATCTCGCGCGCCGGTGCGCCTACGAACAGGTGATCGACGTCGGCGCGGATCTGCGGGTCTGCCTCCAGTGCCAGCCCGGTGCGCCGTTGCAGCGTGGCAATGCGTGCCCGGCTGCCGTCGAGCCCGAGGGCCTGGCCGATCTGCTGGTTCAGTTCGCCAGCCCCGGGCTGCACGCGGACGCTGTCGCGTGGCGCGATGTCCAGCTGGTGCAGGGCCTCGCGGTGGGCGCTGGCGATGCGGTCGCCGAACGGGCCCTCGGGGAAGATCCCCAGTGCCTGAGACCAGCCCGCGCGCGCCGCTCGGTCCGCGACCGCGCGCGCGTCCTCCTCGGGATCCAGCGCCAGGGTGGTCACTGGTGCGTGGCGTGTCACCGGTGCCCGGTTCAGCAGGGTGGTTGGGGCATGTGTCTCCAGCTCGGCGACCCGCGCCGCCGCGTCGCGCTGCAGTGGCCCGATGATCCGGTCCGCGCCGCTGGTTATGGCCTCGCGATAGAGGGCGGCGGCGGTGTCCGGGTCGCCTCGGGTATCGCGCACCCGCAATGTGCCGCCGTCGCCGAAGCCGGCGTACCAGGCGCGCAGGATGCCGTCGAGAACCGCTTGGCCAGGCTCTGCCAGGGCGCCGGACAGGGGCAGCAGAACCACGGTGGCCCCGGCGCCCTGCGGTTCCAGCGGGTAATCCGCGAGCAGGTCCGGCAGCAGGTTCGCGGCCGGATGCGAGGGATGGCGCTCGCGCCAGTCGAACGCCGTGCGCCGGGCCGCGTCGGCCTGACGGGTCTCGCGCAGGTCCAGGAACAGCTCGACCCAGGCGCGTCCGGCGGGCAGCCCCGAATCCCGGGCGAGGCGTTCGCGCTCCGCCGGGCGCAGCGCCGCCAGCAGGCCCCACAGTTCGCGCTGGTTGGCCGTCTGTGTTCGCGGATCCAGGATCAGCAGCCGGTCGAGGCGCAGGCGCGCATCCGCCGCCTGATACCATGCCCGCTCGTGGGTCAGCAGGCGCGCATGCAGGGCCAGCCCCTCGCGGTAGACCTCGGGGGTGCGGGTCACGTCGTCCGGGTCGTCGGGGCCGAGGCGCTCGCGCGCGAGCGCCGGGTCATCGCGCTCGGCGGCCAGGCGCGCACCGCGCAGCCGGTCCGCCATACTGGCGCGCGCGGAGGGTTCGAGCGCGCGCCACAGGCGGTCGGCCTGTTCCAGCGAGTCGCCGGGCGGGGGGTCGAGGGCGAGCACGGCATCGATCGCGGCGCGCACCGCGTCCGGTTCGCGGTCCGCGCGTGCCGTGTCCAGCAGATGGGCGGCGCGTTCCTCGCCCGTCAGATCGCGCGGGTCGACGACCGGCTCCGCAACCGGATCGGGTGCCGGATCGGGGCGCGGCGTGGCGCACCCGGCCACGATCGTGGCGGCCAGCAGCATGGCCGCAAGGGACAAGGGTCGGATCGCACCGACGCAAAGCGGCATTCGGATCATGGTCACGGTCACTGCGGCACTACCGCTGACGGTACGCATTCGCGCGCGGCTCCATTCTGCGCCTGAAACACGTGCGGGGATCGTCTCGCCGCCCCGCTGCACAGCCGCATGGGCTGGCGCGCGGCGGGCGAGATGGGCAGAGCCGCGTCCCCGGTCCTCTTCTCGTCGAGGGTGGCGCGTCCTTCTTCCCGATCCCGGGGTGCGCCGCATGAGCCCCGACAGGACCGTAGAATGGCTGCGACATTGCGCGGCGCGCCGGGTCTTGGAAGCGATGGGGCACCAGCGCGAATATGTGCAGGCATCTGTGTTTCCCTGGCGGTCGAGGAGTCAGTATTGAAAGCGCATCAGGCTGTGTCAACGAACT
>SKNJ01000024.1 GCA_007120575.1 Thioalkalivibrio sp. | reverse complement strand
CGCCCTGGGCGTCGCCCCCGCCTATCATGGCCCGCTGCTGGCCGCGGCGCGCGCCTGGCCGGCCGCCACCGCGGGAGCGCCGGCATGATCCGGTTGCGCGCCCTGCTGCTCGCCACCCTGCTCGGCCTGGCGGGTGGGCCACTCACCCTCGCGGCCCACCCGCACGCCTGGATCGACCTGGCAATCACCCTGGAACGTGACGCCGACGGGCGCATCACCCACATGCACCATAGTTGGCGCTTCGATCCGACCTACGGGCAGTACCTGGACGAGGATGCCCAGGAACACCAGCCGGGCGACACCCCCGAACAGCGCCTGCAGGCCATGGCCCGCGAGATCCACGCGAACCTGAGCGAATACCACTGGTACAGCCACGTCGAGGCGGGCGGCGAGCCCATCGCGGTAACACCGGCCGGCGCGGCGACAATGGCGCGCGAGGACCGGACGCTATCCCTGCGCTTCCGGCTCGCGCTGGAGCAACCGGTGGACCCGGCGGTAACGCCGCTGCACTACAAGGTCTACGACCCAACCTATTTCATCGAAATCCTGCACCAGCAACCACACGGTACGCGGATCCTCGGCCCCGGAGGGCTGGCCGCGCCCGGCTGCCGGGTGGAGCTGACACAGCCGCGTCCCGACCCGGCGATGGTTGCCCGCGCGATGGCCCTGGACTACGGCGCCACTGCAGAGTACGACCTCGGGCGACATTTCGCCGAGCAGGTCCGAGTACGCTGCGACGCATGACCCGGATCGTCCTGTTCCACAAGCCGTGGGGCGTACTGCCGCAGTTCACCGACCCCGAAGGCCGCCCGACGCTCGCCGACTACATCCGCCTGCCCGGGGTCTACCCGGCCGGCCGCCTGGACCGCGACAGCGAGGGCCTGATGGTGCTGACCGACGACGGGCGGCTCAACGCGCGCCTGACCCAGCCCCGCCACAAGACCGGCAAGACTTACTGGGTGCAGGTGGAAGGCGAACCCGACGACGCCGCGCTGGACACCCTGCGCGCCGGTGTCGGGCTGCGCGACGGACTCACACGGCCGGCGCGGGTGGACCGCATGGAACCGCCCGACCTGCCGGAGCGCGACCCCCCGGTGCGCTTTCGCCGGCACATCCCGACCCACTGGCTCGCGATCACCCTCGACGAGGGCCGCAACCGCCAGGTCCGGCGCATGACCGCCGCGGTCGGCCACCCGACCCTGCGCCTGGTCCGCTACCGGGTCGCCTCCTGGACCCTCGACGGTCTCGCCCGGGGCACATGGCGGCTCCTGCAGGACTGACCCGCCCGGCCGCATCATCCGTCGCAAACCCACCCCGAAGTCGGTTGTCGAAACTGCCCCGCAGGTGCCGCGAATCCGCGCGCTCCCCCTTGCTCGGCGCCCCACCCTCGGCAATGATGAAAACGTAGCCGACAGCAAAACAGGACCGGCATGCGCCACTCCCTGATGATGATTCTCGGCCTTGCCGCGCTGGTGCTGGGCACCGGCCCCTCCGGCGCCGAAACCGACAGCGAACTGGCCTTCGAGCGCAGCCTGTTCCTGCTCGCCGAGCGCGCGCTGAACAACGGCGACACGGCCGCCTACCGCACCGCGCGCTCGACCCTGGCCGGGTACCCGCTGACCCCGTATCTCGATTACCGCGAACTGGCCCGCAACCTCGGGCGCGCGGACCCCGACGCGGTCCGCGGCTTCCTCGCCAACCATCCGGACACACCGCTGGCCGACCGCCTGCACACCAGCTATCTCGGCTTCCTGGGCCGGGAGGAGCGCTGGGAGGATTTTCTGGAGCTGGCCGACAACGGCCGGGCACTATCGGTTGAACAGGACTGCATGCGGCGCCAGGCACTGCTCGAGACCGGCGAGCCGGATGCGGCCCTGCGGAACATCGAGCCGGTCTGGCTGCACGGCCATTCGCGCCCGGGGGCCTGCGACCCGGCCCTGGAGGCATGGCGCTCGGCCGACGGCCTGACCGGCGAACTGGCCTGGGACCGCTTTGTCCTCGCGATGCAGGCAGGCCAGACCGGCCTGGCCCGCTATCTGCGCCGCTATCTGGACACGGCCGACCGGGGTTGGGCCGAACACTGGCTGGCACTCGAGCAGCGACCGGAGCGCGTGGCGCGGGCTGAATTCCATGCCGGGGAACATCGCTCCGCACCCGCACTGATCCAGCGGGCCTTCAGCCGCTGGATCCGCCAGGACCTGGACGCGGCGCTGGAAGGCTGGGAGCGCCACAGCGAGCGGCTGGGGCTCGACGCCGACACTACACGCCAGATCCAGCACGCCCTGGGCCTGCGCCTGGCACTGCGCTACCGTCCCGAGGCGCTGGGCTACCTGGCCCGCCTGGACGCGGCGGTGTTCGACACCCAGTTGCGCCAGTGGCAGATCCGCGCGGCGCTGCATGCGCGCGACTGGGAGACCGTGCGCGACGCGATCCGGGTACTGGACCGGGAAGAACGTGACAAGGCCCAGTGGCAGTACTGGTACGCACGCGCTCTGGAGCAGCTCGACTCCATTGCAGCGGCGCGCCCGTTCTACGAACGCGCCGCGCGCGAACGCAACTTCCACGGCTTTCTCGCCGCCGACCGCCTGGGCAAGCCCTACCGCATCGCGCATGTGCCGCTGGAACCGGGCGCAGGCCCGCGCGAGGCCGTCCGCACCCGCGACAGCATGCGGCGGATGCGGGAGCTGATCCGGCTGGATCGCTATTCCGAGGCACGCCGCGAATGGCACCACGCAATCGCGCAGATGGAGCCGGACGAGCTTGAGGCCGCCGCACGCGAATTCGCCAACTGGGGCTGGCACGACCGCGCGATCTTCACGGTTGCGCGCGCCCGGCACTGGGACGACATCGAGCTGCGATTCCCGCTGGCCTTCGACCGGCTGATCGTGTCCGGGGCGCGTGACCAGGGGATCGACCCGGCCTGGGCGATGGCGATCGCGCGCCAGGAGAGCGCGTTCCTGCACGACGTGCGCTCCGGCGCCGGCGCGCTGGGCGTGATGCAGGTGATGCCCGCCACCGGCCGCTCGATCGCGCGTGCCGCCGGCGTGCGGGTGAACTCCGACTGGGACATCCTCGACCCGGCCACCAATACCCGCCTCGGCACCTACTACCTGAAGCGCAACCTCGACCGTTTCGGCGGCCACAGCCTGCTGTCCACCGCGGCCTACAACGCCGGCGCGCACCGCGTGCGCTCCTGGCTGCCCGAGGAAGGGCAGATGGATCCGGATATCTGGGCCGAGCTGATCCCGTTTTCCGAGACCCGCGACTACGTCCGCCGGGTGTTCGCCTACCGCATCATCTATGCCGTACGTCTGGGCCAGGAACCGCCGTCGCTGTCCTCGCTGCTGTTCCCGGTCACCCCCGAGGCCCGCCTCGCACAAAGCCGCCACGACCACCTGCAAGGCTTGCACGACACGGAGGGCGCCCTGGTCCTCGGCCGCGCCTTCTGTGACGCCCCCGGCTACGCCGACAGTCCCTGCTGAACGGTCGCGCGGCATGTGCCGCGCCTGTCCGCGCCGCCCGCGGCCTCACCCCTGGATGATGTCCTCGCGCATCCGGCTGGCAATGCCCTCCGCCAGTTGCTGCCATTCCGCCGCCAGCGGCGCCTCAAGATGTGCCTCGGTGGTCGCGCGGAAGTGCCGCAACCAGGTCTCCAGGTCCGTCTCGGTGAGCTTGAGCGGCGCATGCTTGCCGACCATGTCGATGGTCGGCGGCGTATCCAGGCGCCCGCCGAGGTTCATGTACCAGAAATCGGCAATCCGGTTCACATGGTCCTCGAAGTCCCGAATCCGCTCGAAGTGATGCCCGATATCGGGATCGGCAGCCAGGCGGCGGTAGAAATCGTCGATCACCACGCGGATGCGCTCCACGCCGATCTTGTCGCAAAGTGGAATCAGTTGGCGATAGGCCATCATGGGCCCTCCTGAAAGAATGTGTGCGGATCGGTACCCTGTTTCGCTCCAGGCAACCGAAGGACCAGGCATGCAGCGATCCATCCGGGGAGACGACCGTCTCGAAGCCGCCATCGCCCAATGTATCGGAGACCATACCGGAACCGCGTTCACGCCGGCGAGTGAGCAGGCTCGCTCCGGGGGCTCCATCAATCAGGCCCTGCGTCTCACCGGGACCGACGGCCGCCATTTCTTCATCAAGCTGAACCGCCCCGAGGGCCTCGGGATGTTCCAGGCCGAGGCGCGCGGCCTGGAGGAACTGCAGCGCGCCAGGCCACTGCACATCCCGGAAGTTATCGGGACCGGCCAGGCCGGCGGCCGCAGCTTTCTGGTGCTGGAGGACCTCGACCTCGGTGGCCGCCGCGACGGGGTCGCCCTGGGCCACGGTATCGCGGACATGCACGGCCAGACCCGCGCACGCTTCGGCCTGGACATGGACAACTACATCGGCAGCACTCCGCAGCCCAACACCGAGCACGACACCTGGGTCGACTTCTACCGCGAGGAACGCCTGGGCTTCCAGCGCAAGCTCGCCGCCGAGCGTGGGGCCGCGCGCTCGCTTGTCGACGCCGTGGCGCGTCTGGAACAGGACCTGGGCGGCTTCTTCAGCGACTACCGACCGGCCCCGTCACTGCTGCACGGCGACCTGTGGAGCGGCAACTGGGGCTTTCTCGCCGATGATCGACCCACCCTGTTCGACCCCGCGACCTACTATGGCGACCGCGAGGCGGACCTGGCGATGATGGAGCTGTTCGGTCACCCCGGACAGGACTTTTTCGACGCCTACGAGGCCGTGTGGCCGATCGATCCCGGTTATGCGGTGCGGCGTACGCTCTACAATCTCTATCACATCCTGAACCACGACCACCTGTTCGGTGGCGGCTACGGGTCCCAGGCGGAACGGATGATCCGCCAGCTCCTCGCCGAACTCGGCTAGCGCGGCCCCGCCCGCGCAGGCGGCGCGCTCTGCGCCGGTGGTGGCTGGCGATGGTTGGTCATCCGGTGTTTACGGGGGCTTCGTCCCGGCCGCCTGCCCAGGCCCGGCTATCACATGGCACAGCGCAGGTCAGGGGCGGTCGGGCACGATCGCCGTGTAGATCGCGGAATAGTCGGCATCCTCCAGGCCGCACTCGCGCGCCTGGTCAAGCAACTCCGCCAGCAACGGCAGCCATGGCCCTGCCAGCTGGGCATCCACCACCGCACGCTCGGTCAGGCGCACATCCTTCAGCAGATGCTTGACCGGAAAGTTGGCGGTACCAAAGTCGCCGGAGAGCATCTTGCCCAGCTTCTTGTCGAAGGTCGGGGCATACAGGGCACTGTCGCGCAGGATCTCCATGAAGGTATCGACCTCCACTCCCTCGCGCCGGACCAGCCCCAGGCTCAGGGAAAACGCGGCAGTGAGACTCGCGATCAGCTGATTGAAGGCGAGTTTCAGCGCCGCACCCTGCCCCACCGGGCCGACATGCCGCGGGGTCTCGCCCAGGGCCGCCAGCACCGGCTGCGCCCGGGCAAAGTCCGCCTCACTGTCGGCGCCCGCCATGATCAGCAAACGGCCATCCCGCGCCTCCGGGATGGAACCCAGCACCGGGGCCTCCAGGTAGCAGGCCCCCGCCGCGCGCACCCGCTCCGCCAGCGTCCGGCTCTCGGCCGGCAGGATGGTCGCCATCTGGATCACGCAACGCCCATCCAGCGCGTCGGGGGGCAGGTCGTCCAGCACGGCATTGATGGCGGCGGCGTCACTGAGCATCAGCACCAGCACGTCCGCCTGCGCGACCGCCGCGGCAGGGGCACTGTGAACGGTGACTCCCTCGGCCGCCAGATCGCTCGCACGCGCGACCGTTCGGTTATAGGCCACCACGGGAAATCCGGCCCGCAAGAGACGCAGGCCCATGGGTTGCCCCATGAGCCCGCACCCCAGCAGCGCCACTCGGGATACAGCCATCGTCACGACCTACTTGATCTTTTCGTCAAGATCGTCCGTATACCCCAACAGGGTATGCGGCGGCGGGGCTTCCTTCTGGTACTTGCTCGGGGTGACCGCCTCGGTCTGATGCAGGCTTCGCCACAGGCCGAACACCATAATCAGCATGATGACCGAGAAGGGCAGCCCGATGCTGATCGCGGCCGCCTGCAGCGCGGCAAGTCCCCCCGCCAGCAGCAGGATGGACGCGACAATCCCCTCGAGGATGGCCCAGTACACGCGCTGGGTGACGGTCGGGTTGCGCACGTCACCGGAGGCCAGGGTGTCGATAACCAGCGACCCGGAGTCCGAGGAGGTCACGAAGAAGGTGACGATCAGCACCGTCGCCGCCGCCATCACGGCCACGGACAGCCAGTCCCACAGCGGCATGGCCTGGAGGGTCACGAACAGCGCGGT
>SKNJ01000211.1 GCA_007120575.1 Thioalkalivibrio sp. | reverse complement strand
TGGTCAGGGACAATCCGTATATCGAATTCCAGGGTCCCTACAACTACCCCGATGACCTGGCACGCATCTACAATGAGATCGACATCGCATGGCTCGTTGACAGGTACGATGCCGATGCAAATTCCGACTGGTTGCTCCCGAACCGGCTTTACGAGAGTTGCGCGCATGGCGCCATTCCGCTGGCGCTGGAAGGAACCGAGACAGGCCGATTTCTCCAGCGGAAGGATATCGGCCTTGTCTTGTCGGAATTGCGGCTCGGAGAAATTGCGTCAGTAATTGACGGGATCGATCGAGACCTCCTTTCCGCCTTGCGCGCAAAACTGGACTCGATGGATCCCTCTGCATGGTGGATGACGCGCCAAGACTGTGCCGCGCTGGTCCGCCTGCTGGGTGATCGCGCGCAGAAGCGGGCCACCGGATCCCCATTGCCACCTTTCCAATCGACGGATCTTGCCCGATGACTTCTTTGGCCTCCGAACTGAGCGCATTCTACGCTTGCGGTCGAACCGCCCAGTCAACGGTGTTGCCGGGTCGGCTCTTGATCGTTATTCCGACACTCAACGAAGCGCGGCACATCGTTTCGGTCATTCAAGGGCTGCTCCCGGGCGCGCAGCGTCTTGGCGCCGGGATTGTCGTTGTCGATGGCGGCTCCACCGACGGCACGGTTGATCTGGTTTGCGCCGAAGCCGGGCGCACGCCGGGTGTTTTCCTGCTGAATAATCCGCTTCGGCTTCAGTCCGCAGCCGTGAACCTCGCGATCTCAAGCTGCCCCCATCAGGTGGACTGGCTGATACGCGTTGATGCACATTCGGCCTACCCTGCCGACTATTGCGAAATCTTGCTTGACGAGGCGCGTCGGACCGGCGCCGAAAGCGTTGTTGTCAGGATGCACGCAACGGGACACGGATTTCTGCAGCGCAATATCGCTGCTGCTCAGAACTCCATATTCGGCAACGGTGGGTCTGCGCATCGCGGAGGTGACGAAGGCCGATTCGTGGATCATGGCCATCACGCGCTGATGCGTGTGTCAGCGTTCAGGCAGGTCGGCGGATATGACAAGACCTTTAGCCACAACGAGGATGCAGAGCTGGATGCGCGCCTGCGCAAGGCCGGATATCACATCTGGCTGACCGGAAGGACTCGGATCGAGTATTTTCCCCGTGATACTTTCCGCGGGCTTGTACGACAGTATTTCAATTTCGGCCGCGGCCGCCTTGCCACCGCCCGCAAGCATCCGGACAGCTTGCGCAAGCGGCATTTCATTCTGATCAGCCTTGCGCCGTTCGCCTGCCTTTCAGCTCTGTCAGTGGTCCACCCGATCCATTCTGTCCCGCTCGCCCTGTGGTTTCTTATCTGCAGCTTTGCAGGTCTGCTGACGGCCTTTGAGAAGCGTATGCCTTCGCTAGCGTTCTGTGGGTTTCCCGCGGCTGTGATGCAGTTGGCATGGTCCTTCGGTTTCTGGAGCGGCCTCCTGCAATTCGCATCGCACCAGTTCCAGGCGCATTTCGACGGTAGGCGCAAGCAGAGATCGACAAAAGGGGGAGAACGGTGAACAAGATGCTCCTGCGCTTCGGTGATAGTGACCCCGGCATGGTTCCCACTGCCCGCCAACCAAGCGGCGGGCGCGAAATACATCCTGCGGCGGTGGCAACTGCGATTCTGCGCCATAAGGGCGTGTTAGTCATATCGGTTCTTGTGGCACTGACTCTCGGGATTCTGCATGTCCTGACCACGCCGAGCCTCTATCTCGCGTCGTCTGAGGTCATGATAGGCGACGAAATCCCGGGGGTTGGCGATGGGCTGAACAATCGGGGCGGATTCGCTCAGAATGACGTGATGCTGGAAAGCGCACAAAGGGTGCTCAAGTCCCAGAAGCTCGCGCTTGCTGTTGTGGAGGAACTGGACCTTCACGAGCGTGCCTCATTCATGTCTCCGGAACAGTCGGCAGCAAGTCAGGCTGTTCGGTTCCTCCGCAACCCGATGGCCGGGCTATTCCCGGGTGGCACGACCGAAGAGAACGGAGTTTCACCGGAAGTGAGGGATACCCAACTTCGCATGTCTGCCGCGGACACGCTCAGTGCGGATGTCGAGGTGCGTCGCCACGGGCGCAGTTCGGTATTCTCGATCAGCTACTCCTCGACCGATCCCGAAACTGCGGCCGCCGTTGTCAATGCGTACGGCCGGGCCATTGTTTCGGACCAGATGATTGGAAATGTCGAAGCTTCCGCCCGTGTGCTGGACTGGCTTCAGGATCGTCTGTTCGTCATCCAGGAGAACGCCACGACCGCTGCGCTAGAAGCAGAGGAATTTCGCGCGATCAACGGATTGCTTGCGATTTCGGGAGAGCCGATCACGATACAGACGATTTCGCAACTCAATTCCGATCTCGCCGCGGCGTCCGTGCAGTTGGCACGAACCCGGGCGCTAAACAGCGTGTATGGGGAACTCCGGGAACTCGATGCCGTCGAATTTGTGCAGGCTGGCGGACCAGGAGCCCGCATCTCCGACGACGAGTTTTCCGCCGGGCAGCAGAGACTGCTGAGCCTGCTGCGGCGTGCGGAGCAAGTAGAGCGCCAGTATGGCCCGGATCATGTCGAGGTCGTACAGCTGCACGACTTGATTGAGATGGAGGGCATCTCCCTGAAAAGGGAGATGCGGACGATGCACGAGACCTCCCTCAACGCTGCACGTGCGCTTGAAGCCGAAGTCGAGATGTTGCGCGACAGCATAGCCGAGGCAGCTGAGGAGAATCTTCAGATGGCTACCGCCCGCGTCGAACTGCGGGGTCTTGAGAGGCAGGCCGAGATCTTCGAAGCTCTCAACGAAACCTATCTGCTCCGCCTGAAAGACCTGGAACAGACCCAGACCTTTCCGGTAACGAACGTACGCGTCCTTTCCGTGGCGGATGTTCCGGCGGCCCCCTTCGCACCACGCAAATCCGTGATCATGGGTCTTATGTTGGTTCTGGGTGCCGTGACAGGCAGCGGCGTAGCCTTGTTCAGGGAACGTAGCAACAAATTCATCCGGACCAAGGAGGAACTTAGGGATGCAACCGGGCAGCCTTTCCTAGGCCATCTGCCGATGATGACGCAGAGCGAGATGGAGGGACCACATGCGATGATGCATGACAGTCGTCGCCCCAAACTGATGGCGGACAAACGCGAGACCTTCAAATACCGGTTCACCTCGGTAACACTACCCCGCTCGCACTTTACGGAAACTCTGCGAAATATCCGCGTCGCCTACGACGCATCGGCCGATGGCATGCCCGGATATGTTCTTGGCGTGGTGTCCGTTCGCCCGGGCGAAGGAAAATCCACTGTCGCATCGAACCTCGCCGCGCTTGTCGCATCTGGTGGACGCTCAGTGCTACTGGTTGACGCGGACCTGCGCACTTCCGGTCTGAGCGTGAGACTGCGCAAGTCCATGGGGGTGGGTCTGCGCGAGGTCCTCATGGGGCGAGCAGCCTGGAAAGGGGCCATACGGCAGGAGGCAACCACCGGACTTCATTTCCTCCCTTCAACCTTTCCTCAGGACGACCCCGTCGCGGGCGATATGGCCGGCTCATCGGAGTTTCGCGAACTCATAAGGGAGGCCAGCAAAGCCTACTCCCTTACAATACTGGACCTTTCGCCGCTGGGGCCGGTCTCGGATGCGCGCGCGCTGCTGCCTACTCTCAACGGACTGATCATGGTGGTGGAATGGAATAAGATGACGCGGGAATTGATGCACGAAGTCCTCATGAGAGATCCTATGCTGTACGAAAAAATTCTCGGAGTCGTTTACAACAAGACAAACATGGATGAGGTAAAAGAATATGATAGTAGCTACCCAACGGAACAATATGGTTACGGGCATACCGAACAGAAGATCTGATCTAGGCACTTTGGCAAACGTGCCGCGAAGGAATCTATGTTCATATACGGCATGGACCTGCTTTTTTCTCTTCGCAAGTGTCGGGAATGCCGCCAACGCCGATTCCGGTGATCCGTCGTTTTTTGAGGACTTTTCCACTTTCGACGCGACCAGATGGTACATCTCGGACGGTTGGAGCAACGGGGATCACCAGAACTGCCTCTGGTCAGAGTCGGCTGTTGTGCCCGAGAAGGGACGCCTGAGTCTCTATTTCTTTTACGATGTCACGGAATCGCATGACTACCGTTGTGCTGAAATCCAGTCCATGGGAAGATTCGGGTACGGAGCATACGAAGCACGCTTCCGAACCGATGAGGGAAGCGGCCTAAATTCGGCGTTCTTTACATATATCGGAGAGGTACACGGGGAGAGTCACGACGAGATCGATTTCGAGATCCTGACGGCCAACCCGCTTGAGGTAACAGTAAATACCTTTGTTGATGGCGAGCCAATGCATGGCGCCGAGGGCCCGCTGCCCCGCCCATCCAACGAATATTTCCATGTTTATTCCTTCATCTGGGAACCCGAGCGAATTCGCTGGTATGTGGACGGAAGCCTGATCCACTCGGTCGAGGATGAAACCCTGCCCAGCATCAATCAAAAGATCTACTTCAGTGTCTGGGGAAGCGACACGCTTTCGGACTGGATGGGGACATTTGACCATCCGACGCGACCCGTGCGGATGGATATCGACTGGGTCGCCTTCACGGCACTCGGTGAAGACTGCCAGTTTGACGAATCTGTCCTCTGCGCGCTCTCGGAAGACTGAGATGGACAAGGCAGCGTGGCAGCCAAGGGACGACACGCGTGATGCGTTTCGAATCCATATCTGTCCAAACGCGATCCTTGGCTTTGGGGTCTTCCTCGCCCTCGTCTTCGTCTCCTATCAGGGCCGGAGCGGCGTCCTGATCTTCCTGGTCATGGGTATGCTCTTGGTGATGCGCCGGGTGGATTTCGCATTGCGCGATATTCGAGAATACTGGTGGCTTTGCCTTCTTCCGCTTTGGGCCATCGTCAGCGCCATGTGGTCCGAACATCATTCGCTCTCGCTGAGGCATGGCACGCAGCTCCTGATTACCTTCGTGATTGCCATATCACTTGCGAACCGGTTGTCGCCCGTCCTGCTTCTTCGGATGCTCTTTTTCGCCTTACTTATCGCGGGCGTCGCAAGCCTCCTCATTGGAGAAGTCAGAGCTGATGGAATATGGATCGGCATATTCGAAAGCAAGAACTACTACGCGTTCACCATGGTCACCCTTGTGCTTTCCTCCTTCGCATTTGTGGTTGACCATCGGCAGTCCCTGTATTGGCGGTTGGCCGGGTTGGCTGGATTGGCACTTGGGTTGCCACAAATGGTTATGGCCGAGTCCGTCGGCGCAATGATTGCCTCGATCGTCGTATTTGTGGTGGCGGTAATCCTGTTGCGCACCAGTTCCCTTCCTCCTGCTCGACGACAGGCCAGTTTCGTAGCCCTTTTGTGCCTGACGCTGGCCGGTGTTCTGGCGGCTTTCTATTTCTGGAATGCTATAACGGAATTACTTTTCGAGGTCACCGGGAAGGATCCGTCATTGACCGGCAGGACGGATCTCTGGACAATTGCGCTGGCGGAAATAGCCAGAGCCCCTCTGCTCGGCACGGGGTATCGCGCATTCTGGGTGGAGGGAAATTCCGCCGCAGAGGCGCTTTGGACCGAATACTATATCGGCTCAAGAAGCGGCTTCAACTTTCACAACCTCTATCTCTCCAATGCGGTGGAGATCGGGGTGGTCGGCGTGGCGGCCCAGGTTCTGTTGCTCGCGTCTGCGTTTCTATTGTGTGTCCGTTGGCTAGTTCAGACTGGCGGAGCACCGGCCATGTTCTTCTTCATGGTGGTTTCCTTCGTAATCGTCCTATCGTTCGTGGAGGTGCCGGTGTTCTTCGAATTTGACACCCTTTCGGTGGTGACGCTGGCTTCGCTTGTCTACGGCCTGAGGGCTGCCCGTGAAGTGCCGCAACCTCTGCGGTTTCAAAGCGCGGCGTGGCCCGGCTAATTCCAATTTTCATCTCATGAGGCGTCCTATGGAATTCAAGAGCTACGCCGACCTGGAGACCGATGTGGTCCGGCTACTACCCAGACTGCCGCGGGATCTGGATCTGATCGTTGCCATTCCGCGCAGCGGCCTGATCCCCGCGACGATGATCGCGCTGCACATGAACCTGCCGCTCACAGATCTGGAGGGGCTCTATGAAGGGAGGCTCATTTCTTCGGGGCATCGTAAGCTCAAGACCTTGGCCTCGAACCTTGGCGATACACCGCTGAATGTGCTGATTGTGGACGACAGCGTCGGCACGGGTGCGCAACTGCGCGAGATCCGCGCCCAACTGGCGCAGCGGGGCTTGCCGCATCGATTTCAGGTTGCCGTGATCTATGCCACCGCAGTTGGCGCCCCCCTTGTGGACTATTT
>SKNJ01000268.1 GCA_007120575.1 Thioalkalivibrio sp. | reverse complement strand
GGCATGTCGCCATCAACCTGTCCGCCCGCGACCTGCAACGGCCGGAACTGGCCGCGCACATCGCCGAGGCCATGAAACGGAACCAGCTGCCGCCCGCACTGCTGCATGTCGAGCTCACGGAAACCATGCTGGCACAGGACGAGGCCGGGGAGGCCCTGCATCAGCTCAAACGCCTCGGCATCCAGCTTGCCATCGACGATTTCGGCACCGGCTATTCGTCGCTGGCCTATCTCAATCGCTTCCCGCTCGATATCCTCAAGATCGACCAGCAACTGACCGCCTGCCTGAGCATCGACCCCTCCGCCCGGGACCTGTCGCGCGGCATCGTGCTGCTCGCGGATGCCCTCGGGTTGCGCACCATTGCCGAAGGCGTCGAGACGCGCGAGCAATTCGAGATCGGCAAGGAGCTCCAGTTCGACTGTATGCAGGGCTATTACTTTGCCCGCCCGCAGACCGCCGAGGGCATCCGGTCCCTGATCCTGTCGGGCGAAATACACCTCAACGCCATCCATGCCGTCCCCTGAACCCGGCTCCCGGCGCGGCACTGCAAAACCCGGCACGTGCACGTCGCCAGACGCCCCCTCGCAGGAACATGGGGCCTCGTCCCCATGGGGCAGTCCAGGGGGCCTCTCTCCACGGGGAGATCGTGTCATCCCGGACGGTCTGCTATGTTCGCCTGGCAAGCACCGCAACCAGGGATTCCAGATGAGCGATCACGACACGCCAGAGCCGGAACTGACCCAGGAACAACGCATCCTCGCGATGGTAAAGGGGATCCTGACCGATGTCGCACGCGATACCCATACCCCGCCCGGCATGCGCCACCCGTTGACCGACAAGACCATCAACCGCATTCGGGAGTGTCTGGGCCTGATCGTCTCGCGCGAACGGGAACTCGCCGAGGCCCTGGGCCAGGAAATGAACGCCCGCCCCCGCTACGTCGACGAGCCACGCGACAACACCGTGGTCCCGATCAATATCGACAGCCTGCGCAAGAAACCAAAACCGCAGTAACCGGGGCCCCTGGGCCGCCGGCGCCACCCGACATGGGCGCCCTCGAGCTTGCCCGCAACGTGCAGGGGCCTGCCTTGCAAGCGAAGCGGCGCCACCCCCCGCGCCCGGAATACGGGGATCGCCATCCGCCCTTCATTTCAAATCCTCGGCTCCGGTTGACCGGCCCCGCCAACCCGGGCGATGGTTCAGAAAACCGGGCGACCGGAACAGGAACCCATGCAGCTATTCAGTCCCGCATTCAAGGATGGCGAACCGATCCCCTGGAGCGCCTCCGCCCCGAACGAGAACGAGCTCCCGCCCCTGGAGATTCGCGACGTGCCCGCGCAGGCGCGCAGCCTGGCCATCCTGCTCGAGGACCTGGACTCGCCCCTCGGACCGGTCACCCACTGGCTGGTATGGAATCTGCCCGTAACCACCGCCCATCTGGACGCCGTCACGCTCCCCGAAGAAGGCCAGGTCGGTATGGATGCCTTTGGCAAGGTCGGCTACCTGGGACCCGCGCCGCCGGAGGGTAGCCACCACTACCGATTCCGCGTCCTTGCACTGGATACAGAACTCGAGCTCGTGACCGGCGCGACCCGCAGCCAGTTCGACGAGGCCGCTCAGGGGCACGTACTGGAAATCGCCGACCTGACCGGCGTGATGGAGCGCCCGCCGCCCGAACCCGAAGACTGATCCCCCGCCGCCCGCACGCCGAGTTCATCCCGCAACGCCTCAGGTGACCTGATGCCGACCCAGTACCGCCCACAGGCATTCTTCTCCACGGTCAACCCGACCGTGTTCACCGCCTCCGCGATCATGGTAGTGGTGTTTGTCGCCTTCGGGGTCGCGTTTCCGGCCATCGCGGCCGAGGTCTTCGAGGGGATCCACGACTTTATCACCGAGTATCTCGGTTGGGGTTACCTGCTGGTGGTCACGCTGTTCGTGGTGTTCCTGATATGGCTGGGATTCAGTCGCTATGGCGCCATCCGCCTGGGCCAGCCGGACGACCGACCGGAATTCGGCTATGGCGCCTGGTTCGCCATGCTGTTCAGCGCGGGCATGGGGATCGGCCTGGTGTTCTGGAGCGTGGCCGAGCCGATCCTGCACTATCAGAATCCGCCGCATGCCGAAGGTGGCACCGCGGAGGCCGCGCGCCAGGCCATGGTGTACACGTTCTTCCACTGGGGACTGCACGCCTGGGCGGTATACGTGGTGCTGGGGCTTTCGGTGGCCTACTTCAGCTTCCGCCACCGGCTGCCGCTGACCATCCGCTCCATCTTCTACCCGCTGCTGGGCGACCGCATCTACGGGCCGATCGGTCACGTGATCGATGTCCTCGCGGTGTTCGGCACCCTGTTCGGGCTGGCGACCTCACTGGGCTTCGGGGCCATGCAGCTCAACACCGGGCTCAACGTACTCGTCGGGATGCCCGTGTCCCACTGGTATCAAGTGGGGATCATCACCGCGATCACTGCGGTGGCAGTATTCTCGGTCCTCTCGGGACTGGACCGCGGGCTCAAATGGGTCAGCGTCTTCAACCTGGTCCTCGCCGTGACGTTCCTGCTGTTTGTGCTGTTCGCCGGCCCCACACTGTTCATCATGCGCTTCCTGCTGGACTCCACCGGTGCCTACCTGCAACAGCTGATTCAACTGAGCCTGCACACCGACGCCATCGGTGGCTCGGAATGGCAGAAGGACTGGACCATGTTCTACTGGGCATGGTGGATCGCCTGGTCGCCGTTCGTCGGCATCTTCATCGCCCGCATCTCGCGCGGGCGGACGATCCGCGAGTTCATCGTGGGGGTGCTTGCCCTGCCTACTCTGTTCGTATTCGTCTGGATGGCGGTATTTGGCGGTACCGCGCTGTACCTGGAGCTCTTCGAGGAGGGTGCGGGGATCGCCTCCGCGGTCGCGGAAGACACCACCGTGGCGCTGTACGCCACCCTCGCGCAACTGCCCTGGGTCACCCTGTCGTCGGCGGTGGCGACCTTGCTGATCGCGACCTATTTCATCACCTCCTCGGCCTCTGGCACCTATGTGGTCGACGCGCTGATCTCGCGCGGCGCCAAGCATTCGCCCAGGCGTCAGCGGGTCATCTGGGGCATCACCGAAGGGGCGGTGGCCGCCACGTTGTTGATCGTCGGCGGCGAACGCGCATTGCACAGCCTGCAAACCGGGTCGCTGACCGCCGGCCTGCCGGTCGCCATCATCCTGGTGTTCTGCTGCATCAGTCTGACGCGTGCGCTCCGGCGGGAATACCAGGTCGAGGGGGTGGAACCGCCCTGGGGCAAGTGAAACGCGGGTCAAAAGGCACCTCCGCCACCCTGGTCCTGCAGGAGAATGCCGCACAGGCGAAGCGGCGCAGGAGTGTCCGATGTTCGCGTGCAATACAGACACCTGTGCGATCGCATCCCCGGCGGGCGTACCGCCAGCGCCGGAGACCGGGGATTCGTGCCACCCTCCAACAGCGGCGACGGTTATCGGAGGTGGAGCCGCCGCGACCTTCGATACCCTTCCCGTTTGTCCCGCTTCCCGGCGGGCACCACAGGGGCCCGTGATAAGCTGAAAACCTTCCGCAGCGTTCCCCGGGAGAGTGATGGCGGCCCGACGCGACAAGGTCCTGATCTCGGTTTCGGCGGTCGCACTGCTGGGCCTGCTGCTGCCACTGGTGCTGCTCGGGGCCTACCTTTGGAACGAGTCGGTGGTAGCCGAGGAACAACGCCTCGCCGAGCTCTCCAAACGCCTGGGGCAACAGACCGAACAGGCCATCATTGATGCCCGCGAACTGCTGGACGCGCTGAACGCGCTGACCCTGGAGCCCTGCTCGGAACAACACCTGGAACACCTGCAGGAGGCCGCAATCCAGCGCCCGCATATCCGGGCCATCGGCTACTGGCGTGCCGCCGAACGCCAGTGTGGCGCGGGCTACGTCCAAGGCCAGGCGCTGACCCCGCCGCAGGCGAGCCGCATCTATGACAATGGAGTGATCGCCTGGTGGCCCGGCGCGGACACCGCGGTGGGCGGCGTGGAGCTATTCCTGATGCGTTACCGACAGCACGACGTGGCGATCGACCCGCGCATGCTGATGACCCCGGGGCTGCTGAACGACCAGCAGGTCGGCCTGTGGGTCGAGTCGATGCCCATGGCGCACCAACCTGCGGATGCCGAGCTCCCGGACCCGGACAGCGTCCGCGTGGGGCTCACCGTGGACCGCGAGCAGCAGCGCATCGTCAGCCGCTTCTCGCTGGGGACCCTCTTCCCGATCGACATCGTGGCGGTGCAACCCATGGAACAATTCCGCGAACGCTACCTGCCCACCGTAATCGGTGCCGCCATCCCCGGTCTCGTGCTGGTCGGCCTGTGGCTATGGCTGGTGCTGTACTACCTGCGTCGACAGTTCAGCCTGTCCACGGAACTGCGCGACGCAATCGCGCGCGGCAAACTGCAGGTTGTCTATCAGCCACTGGTGGATCTGAACACCGGCCGCTGCGTCGGGGGCGAGGCCCTGGCCCGCTGGCCACGCGAAGGCAACGAGACCATCGGACCGGACGTGTTCGTGCCACTGGCCGAGGACACCGGACAGGCGACTGACCTGACCCTGGCCATCCTGCGCGGAATCCTCGATGACCTGGGCCCCGCCCTGCGCGAGGCACCGGACGCGGCCATCCACCTGAACGTGACCGGGCAGGACCTGGCCTCGGAGCGTTTCCCCTCGGCACTGAAACAGGCACTCGAGCAGGCCCGCGTACCGGCCGCCGCGATCAAGCTGGAGATCACCGAACGCGCGCTGCTCAATACCGACGACGTGCGCGCACGCCTCCGCGCCCTGCGGTCCAATGGTCACCGCATCGCCATCGACGATTTCGGGACCGGCTACTCCAGCCTGGCATATCTGGAAACCTTCGAACTGGATACACTGAAGATCGACAAGACCTTCGCCGACGCCATCGAGAGCGAGGCGGTCACCAGCAGCGTGATCGGTCACATCATCGACATGGCACGCTCGCTCGAGCTGGACATCATCGTCGAAGGCATCGAATCACCGCACCAGGTGGACTGGCTGCGGGGTCAGGGTGTCGGCTTCGGCCAGGGCTACCTGTTCAGCCGCCCCCTGACTGCCGACCAGTACCGCGAATGGTGTCGAACGAGGAACGAATCCGCGTGATCCACAGGCGTTACAGTGCACTTCTGGCGAGCGCTTCCCTGCTCCTGACCGTGGCGGGGTGCGGCCTCCTCCCGGTCGACGAGCCAGCAAACACCCCCCCGATCGAAGATTCGGCCTCCGATGACGCGCAGCCAGGCTCGGCCAATGGACTGCGCATCGCCCGCAGCGAAGACGAAGCCTCCGGACAGCGAGAGGTCCTGCTCGAAGGCGGCCACGCGACCGTAATTCCCGAGAACCTCGGCTATTACATGGATATCCTGACCGTGCGACTGCGCCAGGACCTCGCCCACAGCAACGTGGCAGTGCACCGGGACCAGACCCGGGTCACCCTGACCTTCCCCGGCGCCGCCAGCTTCGACACCAACAGCGCCGAACTGCACCCCGCCATGCGGGCCGCGCTGGACACCATTGCCCGCGTGCTGGAGGAATACCACGCCAGCCTGATCACCATCGCGGGCCACACCGACAACAGCGGAAGCCGCGACTACAACCTGCAGCTCTCGGAACAACGCGCCGTCGCCGTGGGCCGCCACCTGCGAAACACCGGCATCGCAACCGAACGCATGGTCGCAATCGGTTTCGGCCCGGATCGGCCCGTCGCCGCTAACCATACCCCCGAAGGACAGGCCCGCAACCGCCGCGTCGAACTCATGATCGAGCCACTGGTGGCCACCTGAGCATCACTGCCCACCTCCCGGACCTCTTGGGGGGTGTCCGCCAACCCGTGATTCGGGGTCCGGACGGAACCCCTTTCGCCCCCTGCGATCCCAGGGGCATGGACACCCCACTGCTCGTCCTCGGCATCCTGCTTTCCGCCACCCTGACCGCCTTCTTCACCGGGCTTCTACCGTATCCCCTTGGCTGGATCATCCTGAGCGTGGCATTCGCCGGGCGCCTGCTCTACCTCGCCGGAAAATGATGGGTGTCCCCTTCATCACCTTCATCCTCGCCGGAAAATGATGGGTGTCCCCTTCATCCGGGCTTCTATCCCCTTCATCCTTCATCCATCCCCCAACCACCGGCCACCGTTCAGTCGCCCCGCTGTCCCCGCAAGCGGGGATTGTGCTCAATGTTTGTCACACCCGGCCGCTACCCTGCTCATGGCTCCTGAAACGCCCGACCACCGGGCCGAACCACAAGGAATCGCTGTATGAAGACCCAGTTGAGTGTGCGCGCCAAGCTGCTCGTCACCATCGTCCTGCCCCT
>SKNJ01000185.1 GCA_007120575.1 Thioalkalivibrio sp. | reverse complement strand
CAGGTGATGAAGATGCTCCTGAATGCCGGGCTGATGCACGGTGAGTGCCTGACGATTACCGGGGCCACCCTGGCCGAGACCCTGGCGGAGATCCCCGATACGCCCTCCCCGGATCAGGAGATTATCCGCCCGCTGGAGCGGCCGCTGTACTCACACGGGCACCTGGCCATCCTCAAGGGCAATCTCGCGACCGAGGGCGCGGTGGCCAAGATCACCGGACTCAAACGAACCACCATCACCGGTTCTGCCCGGTGCTTCGACTCCGAAGAGGCCTGTCTGGATGCAATCCTGGCCGGCAGGATCCAGGCCGGCGATATCCTGGTCATCCGCTACGAGGGGCCGCGTGGCGGCCCCGGCATGCGCGAGATGCTGGCACCAACCGCCGCCATTATTGGTGCCGGCCTGGGTGATTCCGTCGGCCTGATTACCGACGGGCGCTTCTCCGGCGGGACCTACGGGATGGTGGTCGGACATGTCGCGCCCGAGGCCGCCGCCGGCGGCACGCTTGCGCTGGTTCAGGACGGGGACACCATCGAGATCAATGCCAACGAAAACCGGCTGGCTCTACAGGTCGATGACGCCGAGCTGGATCTCCGCCGTGCGGCCTGGGTGCCACCGCCCCCCCGCTTCGACCGTGGGGTTCTCGGCAAGTACGCACGCACCGTGGGATCCGCCAGCCGCGGTGCCGTGACCGACGACTTCTCGTGAAACCGCAACGCACCGACATCCGATGACGCACCCGGATCCGCGCCACCCCGATTTCAGCATGATGCCGCCGGTTATCGGTTTCCTGCTGGTCAGCAACGTGTTGGTATTCCTGGCCCTCCCCTGGATGGGCGACTGGCTGCTGGCACATTTCGCACTGTGGCCGATCGGGACCCCGGCCACCATTCACCAGGATGGCCAATGGATGCGGGTGCCGGACTTCCAGCTCTGGCAGTTGGTGACCTACGGCTTCCTGCATGGCGGCCCAGTCCACTTGTTCGTGAACATGTTCGCGGTGTGGATGCTGGGGGTGCAGATCGAGAACGCCTGGGGCTCGCGGACCTTCGCGACCTATTTCCTGGTCTGCGTCATCGGGGCCGGGCTGGTACAGCTCGTGGTCACCGCGCATGGCAATGGTGACATGATCTACCCGACCATCGGTGCCTCTGGAGGGGTGTTCGGGGTTCTGCTGGCGTTCGGGATGATGTTCCCGAACCAGCCGCTGTTCCTGTTTTTCCTGCCGATCCCGATCAAAGCCAAGTATTTCGTGATCGGTTACGGGATCCTGGAGCTGTATCTGGGCATCTCCGGGACCATGGCCGGGATCGCCCATTTCGCGCATCTCGGGGGTATGGCCTTCGGCTTCCTGGCGATTCAGTATTGGCGCGGGCGCTTGCCGATCCGGCCGCGCCAGCGACGCTTCTGGTGGTAGCGGTCTGCCTCAGCGGGCCGAACGGGTGCGCAGATAGGCCGCGAAATCGTCGGCCAGCTCGGGGTGGTTCAGCGCGAATTCCACGGTCGCCTCCAGGTACCCCATCTTGCTGCCGCAGTCGAAACGGCGCCCCTCGAAATTGAAGGCGGTGACCCGTTCACGTTCGAGCAGCCGCGCGATGGCGTCGGTAAGCTGGATCTCGCCGCCGGCTCCCGGCTTTTGCGTCGCCAGCATATCGAAGATCGCCGGCGTCAGGATGTAACGGCCCACCACGGCCACGTTCGACGGGGCATCGGCCGGATCGGGTTTTTCCACGATCCCCTTCACATCCCAGGATCGCGGTCCGGTCTGCACGGGATCAATGATGCCGTACTGATGCGTGCGGTTTTCCGGGACTTCCTCCACCCCGAGGACGCTGCAACCGTGCTCGGCATACTGCTCCACCATCTGCCGCGTTGCGCCACCGCTGGCTTCCTCGATCAGGTCGTCCGCAAGAATCACCGCGAATGGCTCGTTGCGAACGATCGGATGCGCGCAGGCCACCGCGTGACCCAGGCCCAGGGCGTCCGACTGGCGCACGTAAACGCAGGTGACGTCCGGCGGGACGATATTGCGCACCTGCTCCAGAAGTTGCTGCTTGCCGCGCTGTTCCAGCTCGTGTTCGAGCTCGTAGGCCTTGTCGAAGTGGTCCGGGATCGACCGCTTGTTGCGTCCAGTGACAAACACCAGGGTCGAGATCCCTGCCGCCACCGCCTCCTCCGCCGCATACTGAATCAGCGGCTTGTCGACCACCGGCAGCATCTCCTTGGGATTCGCCTTGGTCGCCGGCAGGAATCGGGTCCCCATCCCGGCGACTGGAAACACGGCAGTCCGAATCGGACCCTTTGATTGCGTCATGATCTCTCCCATACAACGACGGGGCGGGCCGGATGCCCCGGGCCCGCCCCGTCCATGGACCCGAAGACTCCCCTATTCCAGTTCGATGCGGTCCAGGTTCATCTCCACCGTGCGTTCGCCAACGCCGCTCACTTGCGTAAGGGCCTGCACGGATTCGAAACCGCCATTGGCTTCGCGATACTCGACGATCGCCTGCGCCTTTACCTGCCCTACATTCTCCAGCTGGGCGAGCTCCTCGGCACTAGCGGTATTCACATTCACCTTCCCCGATGCCCAGGCATGCGAGACGAACAGGGGCAAGATCACGGCGGCCATCAACACCAGCCGCACGACAACACGCGAATGGTTCAGCATTGCAAACCTCCTTGTTGAGTGAAATCGCGGTGCGTTCCTGCACCGCGGTTTCCGGTCCGACTCGTTCGGCAAGCAGACCGGCCTTCGGGAAACCTGGCATCAACCGGGAATCCCTGCTGGCATCGTAGCGCCGTTATCGCGTACTGGAAACCCCCTCGATTCGTGCGACAAACGCCCGCATCGCCACCGCGGGATCGGGCGCCCGGGTGATTGGTCGCCCAACCACGATGGCAGAGGCGCCCGAGGCCAACGCGAGCTCGGGGGTCATGACACGTTTCTGGTCATCCCCCGCAGCCTGGGGCAGGCGAATCCCGGGCGTGACCAGCAGCGGGGCCTCCCCGAGCTGTTCCCTCAGCATGCCCGCCTCCTGCGCCGAACACACCAGCCCATCCAGACCTGACTGCCGTACCGCGAGTTCGCCGAGCAGGCGGACCTGGGCGTCCGGGGCCCGATCAATTCCCACTTCCCGCAGGGTCTCGGCGTCGCTGGAGGTCAGCACCGTCACCGCCAGCACCGCCGTCGTCTCGTTGACGGAGCGCACGGCCTCTTGGGCCGCCCGCATCATCTCCGCGCCGCCGCTGGCATGCACGTTGACCAGCCACACTCCGGTCCGCGCCGCCGCCCGGCATGCGGCGGCCACGGTGTTCGGAATATCATGGAACTTCAGGTCCAGAAACACCCGGAATCCACGCTCGTGCAACCGATCCAGCAGTGCTGGCCCGGCCACCACGAACAGTTCGAATCCCACCTTCACCGCGCATTGCACCGGATCCAGATGGCGCACGAACGCAAGTGCCTCGTCCGCATCCGCGAAATCCAGTGCCACGATCAGGCGTGGTGCCTCGTTCATCCCGTTTCTCCCGTTTCGCTGATCAGGGCCTGTTCGGCCGCCTCGGTCGTCTGGTCGATATCGAAATCCACCCCCCGCAGCGTGTCCCAGCGCCGGCAGCTGGGACACTGCCAGACATGGGCCCGCCCCTGGTAGCCGCAATTGACGCATTGGTACAGGTGCTGGCTGCCCAGCTGATCGCTCAGCGCCTTCTCGAACGCCGCGAATTCCGTACTGTATTCCTGTACTGCGGGCAGCACTTTCATCCAGCGCACCGCCTCCAGCAGTCCCGAGGTCGGCACCGGGCGCTGGGACAGGATCACGCCGAGTTCGGACAGCGCAGCCTCCAGCCGCCCGGTGCGCCGGAAAAGCCGCATCAGCGCGATGCGTGCCATCGTGATGCCCTGGTCGTTCGCCAGTGCGCTGAGTGTCTCCTCCAGGCGCGCGAGCCGATGCTCGCCCTCGAGCTCCTGATGCAGCCGCTCCAGCCGCGGCACCAGCAGGGGCGCTAGTTGCGGCGTGCGCGAAAGCGCCTCCCGCCCGCGCGCAATCGCATCGGCAATCCGGCCCTGACGCGCTGCGATCTCCGACTGGATCAGCAACGCCCGCGACAGGCCCGGGACCTCTTCACTGGCCCGTGCCGCGCGCGTGGCCGCCTCGTCGAGATCGTCCCGGTCCAGGGCCTCGCGGGCCAGTTCGCAGTGATAATGCGCGATCCGCAAGTGCTCATTAGGCACTTCGTGGGCCTTCAACCGAACCCCAACCTCGATCGCCTTTTCCCATTCCCGTTGCGTTTCATAGACGTGCTGCAGCCCCTTCAGGGCCTCCACCGCCAGGTGTGGCGAGTCCATCAGTTCCCGAAACACGTTTTCCGCTCGGTCCAGCACCCCCGCCAGCAGAAAATCCTCACCCAGTTCGCACAGCGCCTGGGCGCGCTTTTTCGGCTCCAGGGTCGGGCGTGCCACCAGGTTCTGGTGAATGCGGATGGCACGGTCCACCTCGCCCCGCCGCCGAAAAAGGCGGCCCAGGATCACATGAGTCTCGAAGGTATCGTGGTCGACCTCCACCATCTGGATGAAGGTCTGCAGGGCATCGTCCGTACGGTCATCCAACAGATGCCGCACCCCTTCCAGATACCGGTCCAGGGAGGGTTCACGCGCGTCCTCGTCTTCGGGGAGCCCGCGTCGGGCGAGCCACCAGCCACTAGCCGCGGCGACCGGCAGCAACAACCAGAACCAGTCAGTGATCATGAGCGGGAGATGGCCACGCGAAGGGATGGGTACCGGAAGCTTCCGGGCTGTACGACACGGGGAGGAACTGACGCATTGCGAGGTACGGCTGAATATTCAATAGAAATCGCGCATGGGAGCCGTCCGCATCTGCTCGACCTCCACCTGCAACGCACGATTCTGGTCGCGCAGGTCCGCGATCTTGCGGTTCAGGCGACGGATACGCAACAGGAAGATCGCCGCCGTCAGTAAGACGCCGAGCAAGGCAAAGACCCCGAGCAGGATCACGAGCGGTGCCTCGATTACATAACCGGGAAGCGCCAGACGCGCCGACCCCTCGTTCATCACGACCAGAATACCGACCGCCGCCGAGACCAGGATCAGCAAAACGAACGCGATGCCGTTTCGCAGTCGTTGGCGCCTACGACCGGCCATGGGAGAGGCCCTTATTCCGTCATCACCGCGGCCTCGTTTACGCGTTCGCGTAACTCCTTGCCGGGCTTGAAATGAGGGACATGTTTGCCGGGCAACGCGACGCTCTCGCCCGTCTTCGGATTACGCCCCAGACGCGGGGGACGAAAATGCAGGGAAAAGCTGCCGAACCCGCGGATCTCCACGCGCTGGCCATGCGCCAGGGCCTGGCTCATGTGTTCCAGCAGTGTCTTGACGCACATCTCGACATCCCGGGAGGGGAGATGGGGGGACTTCCGGGCCAGACTCTCGATCAATTCCGATTTGGTCATCTCGTGCTCATAGCCGATTTGAGGAGAACCCAGTAAAAACAAGAAAACCCGTGCCGTGACTCGGGGTCACGACACGGGATATCACGGAACGGGCATTTAGTCGTTCTTGCCCATCTGTTCCTTGAGCAGATCGCCCAGGGTAGTGCCGCTGCCGGCATTGCTGCCGTAGTCGGAGACCATCTCGGCTTCCTCGGCACGATCCTTGGCCTTGATCGACAGGCTGATGGCGCGGGTCTTCTTGTCGACGCCCATGAATCGGGCCTCGACGGTGTCACCGACCTTCAGCACGGTGCTGGCATCTTCCACACGATCCTGGGAGATGTCGGCGGCACGCAGGATGCCGTCGATGCCGTCCGCCAGTTCGATCACCGCAGCCTTGGCGTCCACTTCCTTGACGGTGCCGGACACGATACTGCCCTTGCTGTGCTCGGCCACGAAGTTGGCGAACGGGTCGCGGTCCAGCTGCTTCAGGCCCAGCGAGATGCGCTCGCGTTCGGGATCCACGGACAGGACCACGGCCTCGACCTCGTCACCCTTCTTGAAGTTGCGGATCGCCTCTTCACCGGCTTCGTGCCAGGACAGGTCGGACAGGTGGATCAGGCCGTCGATGCCGCCTTCCAGACCGACAAAGACGCCGAAATCGGTGATCGACTTGATCTGCCCGGTGACCTTCTCGCCACGGTTGTAGTTGGCGGCAAAGTCGTCCCACGGGTTGGACTGGCACTGCTTCATGCCCAGCGAGATGCGGCGGCGCTCTTCGTCCAGGTCCAGGATCATCACCTCGACCTCGTCACCGATGGCGACCATCTTGCCCGGGTTGACGTTCTTGTTGGTCCAGTCCATCTCGGACACGTGCACCAGGCCTTCCACGCCGTCTTCGATCTCCACGAAGCAGCCGTAGTCGGTGATGTTGGTAACCTTGCCGAAGATGCGGGTGCCGGTCGGGTAACGGCGGGT
>SKNJ01000011.1 GCA_007120575.1 Thioalkalivibrio sp. | reverse complement strand
TGCCCTTGCGCTGGTAGAAGTGCGCGGCACCCTTGATCGCCAGGTTATCGGCCTCGGTCGCGCCGGAGGTCCAGATGATTTCCTTGGGATCGGCGCCCACCAGCTCGGCGACCTGGCCGCGGGCGTTCTCCACCGCTTTCTCCGCGGCCCAGCCAAAGCTGTGACTGCGCGAGGCCGGGTTGCCGAACAGGCCGTCCTTGGTCAGGCAGCCGGCCATCTTTTCGGCCACGCGCTCGTCGACCGGCGTGGTCGAGGAGTAGTCGAGATAGATCGGCAGTTTCAGGTCACTCATGTTGGCTCAACTCCTGTCCGCGGCCGCCTTGGCGGTCGCATTGCTTGTTTCCGACGTACCCTGCAGGGAACTGCCGTGCATCACGACTTCCTGCTGCACGCCCTCCTGCCGCACCTGCTCCCGGTGCCGTACCAGTACGTCCGCCAGCGAGCGCGTGCTCAGGAAGTCGTAGACCTGCTGACTCAGGTCAGTCCACAGGTCGTGGGTCAGGCAGCGGGAATTGGAATTGCAGTTCGCCTTGCCACCGCAGCGGGTCACGTCCACTGGCTCGTCCACCGCGACCACGATCTCCGCGACGCTAATGCCCTCCGGCTCGCGGCTCAGGGCATACCCGCCCCCCGGACCGCGGCTGCTCTTCACCAGCCCCTGACGGCGTAGCCGTGAAAACAGCTGTTCCAGATAGGACAGGGAGAGTTTCTGCCGGCGGGCCACCTCGGCCAGGGATACGGGGCCATTCTGCGTGTGCATGGCCACATCCAGCATCGCGGTAACGGCGTAACGGCCTTTGGTCGTCAGTTTCATGGCTTGGTGCACTCGTCATCCATTTGCCAGGTAGCGTAGCAATACCTGACCAAACTAATCAAGTATTACCCTGCTCCTTGCGTGGGGGTGGCGGCGGCACCTCGCAACTGTCCGGTTCCAGCCCTTCCAGATCGCAGGCATCCAGTGGCTCGGAGTCGCCCTCGCCGACCACCTCGCCGGGGTCGATCCCGGCGCGCTTCAGGGCCTGGCAGGCCCGCTCCATGCGCTCGTCCAGATCGTGGACCCGGTGCACGATGCGATGGATCGCGTTCGCTACCGGGTCCGGCATGTCCCGAGTCAGGCCGTAGGCGTCGAAGCCCATGCGGTCCGCCATCTGCTGGAAACGCGGATCCGGCTCCGGGCGCGGACCGATCACCCGCGCGGGGATCCCCACCGCGGTGGCATCGGGCGGGACATCCTTCAGCACCACGGCGTTGGATCCTACCCGGGCGTGATCACCCACATGGATCGGCCCCAGCAGCTTGGCCCCGGCTCCGATCACCACCTCGTTGCCCAGGGTCGGATGACGCTTGCCGGCATCCCAGCTGGTCCCGCCGAGCGTCACCTGGTGGTAGAGGGTGCAATCGTCGCCAACCTCGGCGGTCTCGCCGATCACCACGCCCATGCCGTGGTCGATAAAGAAGCGCCGCCCGATCCGGGCCCCGGGATGAATCTCGATCCCCGTCAGCAAACGGCTCACGTTCGCGATAATGCGTCCCAGCCAGCGCATCCGGTGATGCCAGAGCCAGTGGGCCACGCGATGAAACCAGAGCGCGTGCAGCCCCGGATAGGCCGTCAATACCTCGAAGGCATTGCGGGCCGCGGGGTCGCGTGCGAACACGCAGCGGATATCCTCGCGCATCCTGTCGAACATGGCTCCGGTCTCAATCCCGACCAAAACTGTAAAGTATCACAGCGGCCACCGCGTGCATCACCGGCCCCGTTGGGTATGGATCAATATACCGCGCAGCATCCGCACCTCGCTGGCGGTCAGGCCCGAGCGCTGGTACAGGTGCCGCAGGCGGCGCATCAGATGGCGCGGATTGTCCGGATCCAGCACTTCGATGGTCGTCAGTGCCTGTTCGAGATGTGCATACAGGCCCTCCATCTCGGCCTGGGTGGCCGGCGGATCGCGCTCGTCCGATGGCGCCACTCCGGGCGCGTCCTCCGCCGCGAGCGCGGCCATGCGCAGGGCATAGGTCATCACCTGCACGCTGCCGGCCAGATTCAGGGACGAGAAGTCGGGCACCGTGGGGACCTGCACGAAGGCATTGCAATAGTCGAGCTCGCTATTGGTCAGGCCGCTGTGCTCGCGCCCGAACACCAGGGCCACCGGGCCGTGACGGGCCTGCCCCAGCGCCCGTTCCGCCGCGCGATCGGGCGGCAATACCGGCACCGAGTGGGTCCGCAGCCGGGCACTGGTTCCGAGGACCCAGACGCAATCGGCCACGGCGGCCGGCAGATCCCCCACCACCTGGGCCGCGGCCAGCAGATCGTCCGCACCCGAGGCCAGCGCGGTGGCGTCGGCATGCGGGAACCGCTCGGGCGCGACCAGCACCAGATCGCGCACCCCCATCGCCTTCATCGCCCGGGCCGCAGAGCCGATATTGCCCGGATGCGTGGTCCCCACCAGAACCACGCGCAACTGCCGTAAACGCCCTTCGCCCACCACCCGTTCTCCCCGGAAACCCCCGGCGCATCCCGCGATCCGCGCAGTTCCCCCCAACGATCCGGCCGGATTGTACACACCCGCGCCGCCGGGCGCGCGCCCGCGCAGCTTCCCAAAAAGCGGTACTCTTGTGTATTGTTCGCGACCCTTGCACCCCCGGCTCGCGGGATCGTCGCGCGCGGCGCCCGCCACGCGGGCGTGTGGCCCAGCCCCGGGATTGCGGAAACCAGCCGCCGGCGCCAGAGGCGCCGCGACACGTACCGATCGACCCAGGAGAAGACCATGCACCCCATGCTGAACACGGCGGTATCGGCGGCCCGCGAGGCCGGTCGCATCACCACCCGCGCCTGGGGCCGGCCGGACCGCGTGAATACCCGCGAAAAGGCCCGCAACGACTGGGTCTCCGACGTCGATCTGAATGCCGAACAGGCCATCGTACAGACCCTGCGCCGCGCCTATCCCGACCACACGATCATGGCCGAGGAAGGCGGCGAGCAAAGCGGCAGCGACGCCGACTTCGTGTGGATCATCGACCCCCTGGACGGCACCACCAACTACCTGCGCGAGATCCCGCAGTACGCCATCTCCATCGCCCTGAAGCACAAGGGCCGACTGGAACAGGCAGTGGTCTACGATCCGCTGAAGGAAGAACTGTTCACCGCCACCCGCGGCGCCGGCGCCTTCCTCAACAGCCGCCGCATCCGCGTATCCGACCGCAAGGACCTGAATGGCGCCCTGCTGGGCACCGGCATCCCGTTCCGCGAGGGTCAGGACCTGGAGCGCTACCTGAGCAGCCTGCGCCACCTGATCCCGGGCACTGCCGGCGTGCGCCGGCCCGGGTCCGCCGCACTGGACCTGGCCTGGGTCGCCTGCGGGCGCTTCGACGGCTTCTGGGAGATGGGCCTGCAGCCCTGGGACATGGCCGCAGGCCTGCTCCTCGTTCAGGAAGCCGGCGGCGTAGTCAGCGACTGGCAGGGCAACCCGGACGTAATGCGCCGGGGCGACGTCGTGGCCGGCAACCCCAAGGTCCTCAAGGCCATGCTCCAGCGCCTGCACAAGGCAGACAAGGACAAGGATCGCTCGGCCGACGATGCCTGAAGGAAGGAGCGGCGCCGAGCGTCAGGCGCCACGCCTGGCGTTCCGCTCGATGCGCACGCGCATCCGCCTGAGGGAAAACCACACCCCGGCGACCACGACCGGCACCATCATCCCGATGGCGATGTTCACCGGGAGCGGCAATGCGACCGCCTCGTCCACCCCGCGCAGCAGGTAGGCCACCAGGCTGGTCAGGTAATAGCTGATCACTACGACCGAAAGCCCCTCCACCGTCCGCTGAAGGCGCAACTGCAGGGCGGCGCGGCGGTTCATCGAGCTCAGCAGATCGCGGTTCTGCCGTTCCAGCGCCACGTCCACCCGGGTGCGCAACAACGCTCCGGTGCGGTGAATGCGCATGGACAGCACTTCCAGCCGTTCCGCCTGCGACGCGCAAGTACGCATCGCCGGACCCATACGCCAGCCGAGGTATTCGCACAGGGTCTGCAACCCCGGCATGCGCACCGTCCTCAGCTCCTCGGCACCCTTGTCCACCAGCGAGGCATAGGCGCGGGATGCGTGAAAACGGCTGCCCGCATAGCTGCTCAGGCGCTCGACATCGGATGCAAGGTCCGAGAGCGCAACCAGCAAATGCTCCTCGCGCTCGGACGCGGCGAACTGCTCGGTGATGCCCGCCATCTCGTCATTGATGTCGTTCAGACGACTCTCGAGTTCGTCGAGTTCCGGCATCAGCTCGCGAACCAGCGGGAGTGCCAGCAGGGCCAGCAAGCGGTAGGTCTCTAGTTCGAACAGGCGCTGGGCAATACGCCCGGCCTCACGCCGGGTGAGATCGATGTCGCGCACCAGGAAGCGGGAGAAACCGTCTTCATGGACCCGAAAATCCGTCCACACCAGGCCATCGCCGCCCGCAACGCCATTGCCGACAAAGGCATACGGAGCAAACACGGCTTCCAGCTCCTCGAGGGACCGCTCCGGCATGTCACGCGAGTCCAGCGCCAGATGGATCGCGGCAATGGTGCTCCCTGGCAACGCGCCCAGCCAGTCCACCGGTACACGGTTGATCGCCGGATCGGCGAACGGATCACTGACCGCTTCGCCGGTCACGAAGAATGACCAGGTCGAGAATTCGTTATGACGTTCCCAGCGCAGGCGAAACGGCCCCAGATCGCAGGCGACGAAATTCTCCTCCGGCAGCGATTCCTTCCTGCCGAAACGACGGCAGAGCGCAACGACGAGTTCGCGTTCACGCTCGATGGAGTCACGCGGTGACAACAGCGCCAGCCACGAGCCGCTGGCAGGTGCATCCAGCGGCTCGTAGAAGCGCGCGTGGACCTCGTCGTGAATGGTCTCCCGCAGGGGGTGGCTGGGCGGTAGAAGCGGGCTCTCGTGCATCGCGAATTCAGCCTGTAACGGTTTCCAGAAGCCCGGCCAGGCCTCGCTCGTGGCAGCCGGCATGCCCCGCAGGGACATCCTGCGGCTACAGACGCCCCCCGTCCAGGCGTCACTATAGAGTTCTCGCCTCTCTGCCCCGGTTACCGCGCAGGGCGGGCCGCTCATCTCGGCGGAAGAGTACCAGCGGAGGGTCCGCCCGCGCGGGCGGAATTGCCTTTGGCTGCCCGGCACACCGCCCGCGCATGTGCGGCGGCCATGCAAACATCGCCCGGCGCAGCCGGCGCACGTCAATCACGCCCCTGCAGCCAGGAGATCAGCCGCGCGTGCTGTTCCGGATTACGCTCCAGCGCCGGTCCCGGGCGCAGGTCGTAATCGGCCAGCGCGGCAGCCACCGCTTCGCTTTCGCCGGCCAAATCCTCACTCGCCCGGAAGATCAGGGTCGTCGCCGACGGCCGGTGGACCGCCGGATGAAAACGCTGCGAGAGCATCCCCGGCAACGGCGGCTCCGGCTCCGCCCGGAATCCTTCCGGATCGCGAAAACGTTCCCATGCCACCTCCAGCAACGCCCGCGCGACCGCGTCGCCGTCGCCACCGCCGCGCACCACACTCCAGTCGCGCAGACCACGAATCACGTAGGCGTAGTCATTCAGGGTGGCGGTACCGGCCTGCGCGCGCGGCAGACCCATCAGGGCCGGTAGCGCGGCAGGTTCCGAAGCCGCCTCCCGCAGCCAGCCATAGACGGCGGCGCCCGCCTCCTCGAAGCGAGCATCATGCGCGACCGCTTCCGCCAGTGCGGACAACAATAGACCATGAGGCCCGGTCAGTACCTTGGCATCGCGCGGCAGGCCGCGTTGCTCGCGGGCGCGGATCAGGGCCGCGCGGCCAGCCGCGACCCGCTCGCGCACCTGTGCCTCGTCGTGCTCGAATCGCGCCGCCAGCTCGGCGATCCCCGCCCCCTCGCGCGGCAGATGCCCGAGTTCGAACACCGTGCGACCTTCCAGACCGAACGCTGCGCGGACCAGCCCCGGTTCGGGGTGCTCCGCCAGGGCTGCGGCAAGCTCGGCCTCGGACCACAGATAGGCGCCCCCCTCGCGGCCCTGCGCATCCAGCGCGGAGAGGCTCGAGGCGAATCCGCGGTAGCCACCCGCTACGGGTTCCAGCCGCGCCTCGACCTCGTCTTCGCGCAGTGCCATGTCGCGCCGCACGAAGTCGAGCGTCTCCAGCCCCAGGTCGATCCAGTCCGGACGATCGAACCAGGCCCCGGCGCGCAGGTACAGCCGGGACAACTGCGCCTGATCTTCCAGCATCACCTCGAAATGGGGCTCGTTCCAGTCGGGCGACTCCGAGTACCGGAAGAACCCGCCGCCCAGCACATCGCGCAGGCCGGCCGCGGCCATCTCCTCGAGCGTCAGCTCCAGGAAGTCCGCGACCCAGCCCGGGGCCTGGCCGGACTGTTCGGCCTCCAGCATCGCATGCAGGTACGGGGCATGCGGAAATTTGGTGGAATGGCCAAAACCGCCCTGCAGATCATCAGCCTCGCGCTGCAGGCG
>SKNJ01000126.1 GCA_007120575.1 Thioalkalivibrio sp. | reverse complement strand
CGGTTGACCCAGCCGCAGAGGGTCACCTCCGAGTCGAGTTCGTTCTCGGTGACACGTCCACACAGATGAGTTCGCATTGCGCTGTTCCAGCCGAAGGGCACGCCCGCCAGGGGGCTGCACGGTTAGTCGGGAAAACGGGGCGAACCTGCCGCTCGCGCCCGCGAAAAGGCCGGAAATCTTACGATTTGCCCTGCTCCCGCGCAACCGGAGAGGCCCTCGCTACAGCCCCGCGGTGAAGGCCTGGATTCGGTGGTGCAGGCCCCGAAGGTCGCGTGAGCGTTCCAGCATGGCTTCAGCCTCGCGTCGGCAGGCGCGCGCGTCCGCGCGCCCGCCCCCCAGCGCCCACAGCAGGCGCGGCAACATCAGACGGTGGAGATCATTCAGCGGAACGTCGGGATGCCCGCCCCCCGCACGCGGAAAATCGCGGTCCCAGGGTGGCGTGAACGCCGGCGAATCGCTTCGCGGGTATTCCCGCAACAGAGTGCCCTCGAAGGTTGGCGCCCGAGCCACGCGCTCCCCCAGACCCCAGCGCATCGGCGGGATCCCGAACCAGTGCAACAGGGTCGCGAGGATCGAGGTGGAATCGTAGGCAACATCGGTAGGCGAACGAAAGACCGTCTGCTCGCGAATCCAGGGCGAGACCAGCAGTGTCGGGACCCGAGGCCCCAGGATGTTGTAGCAAAAACCGTCATTGACGTCATTCGGCCACGGGTTGCGGGCACAGGGCGGCGGGACGTGATCAAAGATCCCGCCATGCTCGTCGAAGGTAATCACCAGCAGGGTCTCGTCCCAGGCAGGACCACTGCGCAGGGCATTGTAGATCTCGTTCAGCGCGCGCTCGCCGGGAACCAGATCTCCGCCCGGGTGGTAGGAGGTGGTGCCGTCCTTGGCGATCCACACCGGCTCGATGTAGCTGAAGGCCGGCAGTTCGCCCTTCCGGGCATCCTCCATAAAATCCTTCAGTGGGCCGATGTGCCCGGATGGGTCGGCATCCAGGGAGGGGATCTGCCCCTGCAGGAACAGGTGATAGCTGAATACGAAATCGAACCACTCGGTGGAGTGATAGATCTTCCAGTCGTCGATTCCGTTACTCCACAGGGTCTTCCAGATCGAGGGGCGATGCGGGGTGTACGGCCAGTACTCGTACTGGTCGCCATTCTGGAAGTTGTTGAGCTGCTGCAGGGCGGAGCCGGTCAGGGAAAACGCGCGATTCACGTCGGTCCCGCCCGGCATCGAACAGAACCAGGCGTCGGAGACCGCGAAGGACCGGGCGAGGCCATTGAGTACCGGCAGCTGCTCCGGGCTGAACGTCTGCATCACCTGCGGCGTGCCATTGTTGTAGACGAACCCGCCCATGTCCGGGGTCTCGCCGCGCTGCCAGGCATCCGGATCGGTGTGGAACATCTGCCGCAGCACGTCCGAGCACTCGTGATACGGATCCTGGTCCAGCGCCTCCAGCAGCCAGTCCTCGCTCAGCCGGCCATCGCGATAAACGTCGAGATGGACCTTGTTGCCACCGGTATCGCGATTCCAGAAGTCCCGACTGGCACCGTCGAATGGGCCGTCGCGTCCGACGCAGTGGATATTGCGCGGATCCTCGTGGGCGTACAGCCAGCCGCAGACATGATCGAAGGAACGGTTCTCGACCATGTAGTAGACCACGTGGCGGATATGCTTGCGCATGAAGTCCATGCTGCCCGGCTGCTCGGCAGCCTCCACATGGATCGGGCGACGCCGCTCCACCGCGGTCAACTCCACCTTCGGCGAAAAGGCGTCCGGGAGGACCCCTTCGCGCACCGGGCCACAAAGCGGATCCGCGGCGTCCGGTACAAAACGCCACAGGCGATAACGTCCCTCGCTCAGGATGCATTCCAGTACGAACCCGTCCAGCGCCAGCAGGCGATGATCTTCGCCAAAATCCTGCCAGCGACCTTCCTGTACCAGTGGCCGGGCCAGCGGCATCGGGTTCTGCGGGTCAAAACTCCACAGGCGATAGGCGCCGGTGTCCGGGGCGTAATCGAGGACGTAATTCCCGACCGGGAGCAGTTCGCGGCCGTACTGGATCCGTTCGAACGCCCCCTGCGGGGTCCAGGGCTCCGGCAACGGGTCGGGGTTGCCAGCCTGACCCGGTGCCGGATCGAAGTTCCAGAGCCGGAACGTCCCCCGCCCCTCGGTCGGAATCAGGTTCAGCAGGAAGTTGTGCAGTGGCAGCAGTAACAGTTCCCGGCCCTGGTCGTATTCCTCGTGTCCGCCATCGGGATTGCCGAAGTCGGTACGCCGGCCCCAGAACTTCTCCTTGCTCCAGACCCCTTGCCGCAGCGGCCGGGTCGCGAGCGGATCGCCCCCTGCGGAGTCGAGGGCGTACAGACGATAGGGAAAGCAGGGGTAGTAGTCGTCGAGGGTCAGCGGCCCCCACTCGAGCAGATAGTTGCCGATGGCCGCCAGCCGGTGTCCGCCCGGGATCCGGGCCTTCGGGTCCACCGGCAGCGGTGCCAGCAGGGCCTCCGCCTGCCAGTCAAAGCCCCAGAGCTCGTAGCGATCCCCGGACTCGTGCCCATCCGGGTGGCGCGTAATGAGCAGGGTACGGGACGGCGAGGAATGATTCGGCATCACGGCGGCTTCCCTGCTCGAAAAGCCGGAGTATCCCGTGCATCCGCGGAGGGATCAAACCCGCAGCCCCGGCGCCGAATGGCGTACGCAGTCAGCCGCGGGGGACGGCGGGTGCCGGGGCGTCGTCGATACTGCCCAGGGGCGACACGACGCCCAGTGACATCACAAACTTGAGGCCGTCCTCGACTGTCATGTCGAGTTCCACCACATCTTCGCGCGGCACCAGCAGCACGAAACCCGAGGTCGGGTTGGGAGTGGTCGGGATGAACACCGAGATCACATCGTGCTCGGTGCGCCGCTGGACCTCCCCGCAGCCCACCCCGGTCATGAACCCGATCGACCACAGGCCGCGCCGCGGGTACTCGATCATCACGACCTTGCGGAATGCCTGCCCGCCATCCGACAGCACCGTCTCGGTCACCTGCTTGACCGCACCGTAGATAGAACTGACCAGGGGGATGCGGCGAACGATCGACTCGCCCAGGTGGACCAGGCGCTTGCCAACGATGTTCGCCACCACCAGGCCGGTCACGAACACGATCACGATCGCCAGCGCGATCCCGGCGCCAGGGACGGAGAAGCCCAGCAGTGCCTCCGGGCGCCAACCGGGCGGCAGCAGCAGGATGGTAAAGTCCAGCAGATCGACCAGCAGCTTGATGATGAAGCCCGTGATGATCAGTGGCAGCCAGACCAGCAGCCCTGCAATCAGGTAGCGGCGCAGGGAGACCAGCATGGGTCAGGTTCCGGTTGCGGCGGTGCTGGTCTTGGCGCTACCGGAAGACGCGGACTTCGCGGAGGAGTCCGAGGTCGTCGAGGTGCCGCCACTGGAACTCGTGCCGGAGCCGCTGCCCTCTTTCAGATTACGCTTGCCGTCCTTCTTGAAGTCGGTCTCGTACCAGCCACCGCCGGCCAGCCGGAACCCGGCGGCGGACACGCGCTTGGTCAGGGCCTCGGCCCCGCAGGCCGGGCAAGTGGTCGCGGGCGGGTCGGACAGGCGCTGCAGGATCTCGCTCAGCTCGCCACACTTCTCGCACTGGTATTCGTAAAGAGGCATTGGGGTCTCCTGATGATCACGCGGATGCATCGTATTATGCGGCCGTTTCGCCGGAATAAAAGGCTTGCAGGGCAACACCTGCGCGGCGGAGGATTCGCGACATCCAGGAGACACTGGGCAGTGTCTCGCTAACAAACCCGAGGAAAAGTCATGGCCGAAAAGATTGTCATCATGCTCCTGAACCTGGACCTGGACCGACCGGGCACCCTGGGTGCCCCGTTTTTCCAGGCCACCGTGGCCGCCGCCATGGACCTGGAGGTGGAGATCTATTTCGCCGCCGGGACCACCAACCTGCTGCGCCCGGGCGTGGCCGAACGGATCCACCCGGGCGAGGCGGAAGAGAAATCCGTGTACAGTTTCATGCAGGATGCCCACGAGGCCGGCTGCCGCTTCTATGCCTGCGCCGGGGCAATGGAGGAACACAACCTGACCCTGGACAATGCCATCCCCGAACTGGACGGCATGCGCGGCGGCGCCGCCTTCATTGGCGAGGCTGTCGAGGAGGGCGTCACCACCCTGACCTACTGATCGCCGGGGCCCCAATCCGCAGCCAACGGACCTGTCACCATGCACCAGGCCAATGACTCCACCGCCCGCGCTGTCCTGATCACCGGTTGTTCCAGCGGGATCGGCGCCTGCACCGCCCGGCACCTGCGCGACCGCGGCTACCGGGTATTCGCCACGGCGCGGCGAGGGGAAGATGTATCGCGCCTGAAAGACGCGGGTTTCGAGGCCCTGCAACTGGATCTCGACGATCCCGCCAGCATCCATTCAGCCGTCACCGAGGTTCTCCACCGTACCGGCGGAAAACTGTACGGTCTGTTCAACAACGGCGCCTACGGGCAACCCGGGGCGGTGGAAGACCTCAACCGCGCCACCCTGCGCGCGCAGCTGGAGACCAACGTGCTCGGCTGGCTGGAGCTGACCAACGCCGTCCTGCCGGCCATGCGCCGCGCCGGCGAAGGCCGCATCATCCAGAACAGTTCGGTGCTCGGTTTCGTCGCCCTGCGCCTGCGCGGGGCCTACGTGACCTCCAAGTTCGCGATCGAGGGGATGAGCGATACCCTGCGCCAGGAACTGCATGGCACCGGCATCCACGTCGCCCTGATCGAGCCGGGGCCGATCCGCAGCGAATTCCGCGCCAATGCACTGAAGGCCTTTCGCTACCACATCCAGCGCGAGCACAGCCCGTGGCAGGAGACCTATCGTGCCGCCGAGGCACGCATGGCGAATGCCGAAGCCGACGCCCCGTTCACCCTCGATCCCGAGGCGGTCGCGCGCTGCGTGGTCCATGCCCTGGAGGCACGCCGCCCGCGGGTGCGCTACCACGTGACCTTCCCTACCCGCCTGTTCGCGTTCCTCAAGTGGCTGCTGCCGGCCCGCACCATGGACGCCGTGCTGCGCAGCGTCTCGCGCGGGGAAAACCGCTGATGTTCGCGCGGCCGGGGCCCGGCATCGCATGAACCTGATCTTTCTCGCGCTGATCCTGATCGCCGTCCTGACCGCGGGCTACCGCGAGATCCGCTCCACCGACCCCGACGAACAGCCGATGCAGGCGCTTTCGGAGGGCGCGATCGAGGCCGCCGGCTCTGCCGTGGAACTGGCACTCGGACTGGTCGGGGTGATGGCCCTGTTCCTGGGCCTGATGAAGATCGCCGAGGCCGGTGGCCTGCTGACCGTGCTGGCCCGGCTGCTGCGCCCCCTGATGGTCCGTCTGTTTCCGTCGGTCCCGCCGGAACACCCGGCGATGGGTGCGATGATCCTGAACTTCTCCGCGAACATCCTGGGCCTGGGCAATGCCGCCACGCCGTTCGGCATCCGCGCGATGCAGGAGCTGGAGAAGCTGAACCCGCACCCGGGGACCGCGACCAATGCGATGGCACTGTTCCTGGCGATCAACACCTCCAGCATCACGCTGCTGCCCACCGGCGTCATCGCCCTGCGTGCCTCGCTGGGTTCCGAGGTGCCGGCCGCGATCCTGCCGACCACGCTGTTCGCCACCCTGTTCGCGACCATCGCCGGCATCGCCAGCGCGCTGATCCTGCAGCGCTACTTCCTGCCACCACCGGCGACTCGCAGCATCGATCCGGGCCAGACATCCGCGGACACCGCGAGCGAACGGGGCGACACGATGCGTGAGGCCGGCCAGGAGACAACCGCCGAGGCCGCGCAACACGCCGACGAAGCGGCGGAGAACAGCGACCAGCAACCGATGAATATCGAGGTCCCCAGCGAGGGCTACCCGGCCTGGGTGTCGATCCTGGTGCTGCTCGCGGTACTCGCGGTGATCCCCCTGACGGTGCTGTACGGCCAGGCCATCGCCCCGTGGATCATCCCGGGGCTGGTGGTCGGCTTCCTGTCCTACGGCGTCATTCGCGGCGTACCGGTCTACGAGGTGTTCGTGGAAGGGGCCAAGGAGGGCTTCAATGTCGCGCTGCGCATCATCCCCTACCTGGTGGCGATCCTGGTCGCGGTCGGGATGCTGCGCGAGAGCGGTGCACTGGGCGTATTCGTGAACGCGATCGGCCCCTGGACTGCGCCCTTTGGCCTGCCTGCGGAGGCACTGCCGATGGCCCTGCTACGGCCCCTGTCCGGCTCCGGGGCCTACGGCATCATGGCTGCGATCATGCAGGACCCGGCCACCGGGCCGGACACCCACGTGGGCCTGCTCGTCTCCACCCTTCAGGGCTCCACCGAGACGACCTTCTACGTCCTCGCCGTCTACTTCGGCGCGATCGGCATAAAGCGTGTGCGTCACACCCTGGCCGCGGCCCTCACCGCTGACGCGGTAGCGGTAATCGCGGCAGTCGCGATCGTTGCCTGGCTGTTCCT
>SKNJ01000043.1 GCA_007120575.1 Thioalkalivibrio sp. | reverse complement strand
TGCGCCGGGTCCAGTTCGCCGCGAGTAGGGATGTAGAGCAGGTTGGTGCCGTCCAGTGCGCGGAAGTCGGTAAGCAGGTCGTCCTGGCGCCCATAGTGCGAGCCGGGCCCGAACACGCCGACCTCGCGTCCGGCGTAGTAGGCGAGCACCGCCGAGCGCGAGTAGCTGCGGGTGAACACCTGCCAGTCGGCATCGTATTCCGCGACCACTTCGGCGACCGACTCCGGTGCCAGATAGAACACCGCGTCGGCGTAGCGGTCCTGGCCCTTCAGCCATTCCACCGGCATCAGCCCGATGGTCAGCAGGATAGCGGCGTGCAGCACGGCCAGCCCGCCCGACATCCAGGTGCTGAGATTGAGGGCGCGCACCGTCAGGAACAGAGCCGGCAGCAGCAGGAATGGGGCGAAGGCAGCGAGCCAGTGCAGCCCGATACCCTTGAACGGGGCGAGGATCGCGAACAGGGCCAGCGGGATCAGTCCGGCGGACAGGAACACGCCCAGGTGGTGCGCGCGGATGCCCGTGCCGAGTGTGCGCCACTGGCGGGCGTAGAACCACAGCAGCCACGGGGTGAACAGGTAGATCAGCAAGACCGCGTAGGTGAGCCCGTTGCCGGGCTCGAAGCCGCTGTCGCCATGCCGGTTCACGATATTGAACATCACGTTGTACCAGCAGTTGCCCCAGTTCCAGTACAGATTGAGGGCCACCGCCGGCACCACGCCGAGGATGATCAGCACCAGCCCGCGCCACTGATGTCGCGCGAACAAGAGGATGTGCAGGCCCAGCGCGATCCCCAGTAGCACCGCGAAGTACTTGGACAGAAAGGCCAGGCCCAGGGCCAGCCCGGCAAGCAGGAAGAAGAGTGCGCGTCCCGTGCGCAGGGCGTGCCAGGCCAGTCCCGTCGCCAGCAGGGCAAACAGGATCAGCGGGGTGTCCGTTGCGGTGATCACCGCGATGAAGAACAGCGGCATGAACAGCGCCAGCAACGAGACCAGGCGCGCCCGTACCGGATCGGTATGCCGCCACCAGGCAAAGATTGCCAGCGCCGGGGCCATGGAGACGAAAATCCCCAGCGCGCGGATCGCCAGTGGGTGGTCCGACAGCGTCAGGACCGCGCTGAGCCACCAGCCGATCATGGGCGGGTGGTCGTAATAGCCGAGATCGGGGTTGCGGCCCCAGATCAGGAAATAGGCCTCGTCGCCGGTGATCGGCAGTGACCAGGCGATCAGCACCTTTATCAGCAATACGGCCAGCAGGATCGCGCCGTAATGGCGGGCGAGCCAGGGCCAGGAAAGACGCCCGTGGTTCACTCGGGAATACCCTCCCCGGCGGACCCATGAACCGGATGGAAGCGACCCCGGCGCAGCCGAAAGCCGTTACGCGCGAGGTCCAGCATTGGCTGGTCCGCAGCGCTGTCGCCATAGGCCGCGATCAGATCCACGGGCGTCTCGGGGTCCAGCGCTGCCAGCCAGGCGGCGATCGCGGCCGGCTTGGCGGCGCCGCGGCAATTCGTGCCATCCAGTCGGCCGGTGACGCGACCGTCTTCATCCACTGCCAGGCGCGAGCTGACCACACCGTCCAGGCCATGGCGTTCGGCCCATGGCTGCAGCCAGATATCGAGCGAGGCGGAGACCAGCACGCAGGTATGGCCCGCGGCCTGATGGGCCTGCAGCGCCCGCATGCCTGCCGGGCGCGCCAGGGGATCGAGGTTACGATCGGCGAATTCGCGCCCCCGGGCCTGTAGGTGGGCCAGGGTCTTGCCGGCCAGCATGCGGGTGAGTACGGCCTCCTTCGCATCCTGGTTGGACAGCCGTTTCAGCGCCAGGCCGGTCAGGGCTGGCAGGCAGCCGGGCAGGCGGCGCAGGAACTCCGGCGTTCCCAGTGCATGGCGCAGGAAGGGAAACAGGCTGTCGCGCCGGGTCAGGGTGCCGTCGAAATCGAACAGCACGATGTGCCGCGTGTCATTCGGGTGCATGGCTACAGCTTGAGGCGCTTGAACAGGTATTCGGGGATCAGGCGGATGATGGTCATGATCCCGAGCCAGAACCACGGCAGATAGGCGACGTCGCGTCCGCGCTGCATGGCCCGCAGGATGCCGTGCGCAATGCGCTCCGGTTCTGCCCAAAGGGCGCCGGTACGATTGAAACCCTCGGTCATCGGGGTGCGCACGAAGCCGGGTTTGAGCGTGACCACGTCCACTCCGCTGAAGAACAGCCGGTTGCGCAGCCCCTGCAGGTAGGTCGCGAGCATGCCCTTCGCGGTGCCGTAGGTGTAGTTGCTCTGGCGTCCGCGATCGCCGGCCACCGAGCCGATCGCCGCGATCACACCGTGGCCGCGCGCCTCGAAGTCCGGGGCGATGCGTGCGAGCAGGGCGATCGCGCTGGTGCCGTTGACCCGCAGCGCGTCCAGCGTGGCCTCCACCGACTGGTCGCAGGTCGCCTGGTCGGGCAGATTGCCCCAGGCGAGTAGCACGGCGTCGATATTGGATCCGAGTGCCTCACTGGCCTGTTCCCAGATCGCGGCGTGGGTGTCCACGTCGGCCAGATCGGCGAGCGCGCCGTGGATGCGCCGGGCATCGCGGTCGTCACCGCGTACCCGCAGGTCGGCCAGCAGGTCGTCGAGGCGCTCGGCATCGCGTGCCACGCAGAACAGGTGTGCCCCGCGGCCGGCCAGTTCGCGCGCCACGGCGGTGGCGATCGCCGAGGTTGCACCAAAAATCACCACGCGTTGCAGTCGGTTCATGCGATTACCCTGCGCCAGAATCCGGAAGAGAATTCGGGGTCGACAAAGCTAGCGAACTCCTCCCAGCGGGGAAACCCGGCGCGGAACAGCGCCGGTGACATGCGCGCGTCCTTGGCCGGGTACAGGGCGCCATCGGCCTCGGTGACGATCGCGTCCAGGTGCGCGAACAGGTCGCGGGTGGTGCCCCCTTGTTCGGGGAAGTCCAGCGCCAGGGTCGCGCCCGGGCGCGGGAACGACAGCATGCCCGGGGCGGGGCGTTCGCCAAAGCGTTTCAGCACCGCCAGGAACGAACCCTGGCCGCTGGCGGCGATGGTGTCCAGCAGTGCCTGCACGCCGTCGCGCGCGGCCTGTGGCGGCAGCACGCACTGGTACTGGTAGAAGCCGCGCCGGCCGTAGATCCGGTTCCAGTGCCGGATTGCGTCCAGCGGGAACAGCCAGGGCAGGTGATGCACGGCGCGGGGTGTCGGGTGGACCGGTTGGCGGTAATAGAGGTGGTTAAAGGCACGCAGCGTAAGCCGGTTGACCAGCGACACCGGCGGGTCCAGCGGCACGCCCCGCAGACGTTCGCGGTACCCGCGTCCGGCCGGCTCGGTCGTCGCGTGGCGGGCCCCGGAATAGATTCCGCGCCCCACGCGCCCATCGGCGCCGGGGTTCAGGCAGTCGATCCAGGCCACCGTATAGGGCCACTCGCGTTCGGCCCGGGCGTCCAGCTCCCAGAACGTCTCCAGCGAGTCGAAGCGTTCCGACCAGGCGCGCATCCACGCGCTGCGTACCGGCGCGAGTTGCAGGGTCACGGTCTCGATCAGGCCGGTCAGGCCCAGGCCACCGACGGTGGCAGCGAACCAGTCGGGTGTGTCCCCCGGGGTCACGTTGAGTACCGAGCCATCCGAGCGGCGCAGGGTAAACGCCTGTACATGCACGCCGAAGCTGCCGGCATGGTGATGGTTCTTGCCATGCACGTCGCTGGCGATGGCGCCGCCCAGGGTCACGAAGCGGGTCCCGGGGACCACCGGCGGGAACCAGCCGCGCGGCACGCTGAAGCGCATCAGCGCGTCCAGGGTCAGCCCGGCCTCGGCGGTCAGCAGTCCGGCCTCGGGGTCGAAGGCGATAAAATGATCCAGCGCGCGGGTATGCAGCAGGCTGGCATCGGGATTCAGGCAGACATCGCCATAGCTGCGGCCCATCCCGTGTGCCAGCAGCGGGCGCGGCACCGTCGGCAGCGGCTGGTGGCGCGCGTTCAGCGTGACCTCGGCGGCGTGTTCCACCCGCGGGATGCGGTTCCAGCTTGCGGTCATGCCGGGCCCTCGGCGCCTGTCCCGTGCCTGTCATTGCGAGGCCGCCATGCGGCCGCGGCACAAAAGCGCGTTATCCCCCAATGCCGGGAACAGCGTCCGGAGATGGCCACGGCCCCTGCGGGGCCTCGCCATGACGGGGCTGTGGAATGCCGGGTGCGCAGGCCGATGTCGCGCTGGCATTGGCGGAATGCCGTGGCCCCTGCGGCTTTCTGGCTCTGCACCTGTAGGAGCCGAGCCCGCTCGGCGATTGCAGCGTTGGCCATGCCCCATCGGCCAGGGGGCTGGCCTCCTACATGGCCTCGCAATGACGGGGTTGTGGAATGCGGCCGGGGTATGACCATGTCGGGATGGCGGGGGAGTAATGCCGCGGCCCCTGCGGCCCTGTGGCTCTGCACCTGTAGGAGCCGAGCCCGCTCGGCGATTGCGGCGTTGGCCATGTCCCATCGGCCAGGGGGCTGGCCTCCTACATGGCCTCGCACTGACGGAGTGGGGGTGGGTGTGGGGAGCCTACGCATGGTGCTGGTCCGGGAGTTTGTGGCCGCGGGCCTCGGGGTTGGTGACAAGGGCGATGAGCCCGAGGATCACGGCAAACCACAGGGTGGTAAAACGGATCAGCATGGTCGCGGCGACCGCGTCGGCCGGGGGCATGTCGGCCCACAGCAGCAGGGCGACCATCACCGCCTCGGTGCTGCCCAGTCCGCCCGGCAGGAAGCTCAGCGCGCCGGCCAGCATGGCGAGCGCAAAGGCGAAGGCGGCAAACGCGAAACCGGTCTCGAAGCCCATGGCATTGAGGATCCACCAGAAGGCGAGGGCCTCCGCACTCCAGGCGAATACGCTGAGGGTCGTGGCGCCGGCCAGCAGGCGGGGCCGATGGCAGCGCCGTGCCTGCAGCAGAACCGTGACCAGGTGATGGAGGGAGCGCCACAGGCGCTGGCCCGGGCGATCGCTCACGGTCTGCAACCAGGCCAGCGGCCGGCGCCAGGCGAGCACCACCAGCGCGGCCAGGATGCAGGCGGCACCGATCAGGATCAGCCAGGTGCCCTGGGCCACCAGCGTCAGGCCCAGCATCGACAGCAGCACCACCGCGATCAGGTCGGACAGGCGTTCGGAGACGAATGCGGCGAAACTGTCGGGGTAGGGGACATGGCGACGCTTCAGCAGCACCCCGCGCAGGGCCTCGCCGGCCTTGCCGGGGGTGGTGGTCAGGGCGAACCCCGATACGTAGATATGCAGGCTGGCTGCGGCCGATACCCGGTGGCCGAGGGTGCGCAGGTAGAGTTGCCAGCGGGCAAAGCGCAGAGAGTAGTTCACCAGGGATAGCGCCAGGGCCAGCAGCACCCCGCCGATCCCGACCATCCGCAGCGCGTGCCAGACCTCGGGTGCCCCGGCCCACAGGCTCACTCCGAGATACAGCGCGACGGCGGCCACTACCGACAGCATCACCGCGCGTAATCGCCAGCCGGATAACAGGACCGCGCTCATGTCAGCAGCATGATGGTCAGGCCCAGCCACAGGGCCACCGTCACCAGCAGGTGGTGGTCGGTGGCAAGGTCGCGCGAGGTGTCGTTGCCGCCGCCACGGGCGTGCAGCAAAAACAGGTACCGAAAGATGCCGTAGATTACGAACGGCAGGGTGTAGATCAGTCCGCCGGTGCCGTGCAGCGCGATGGTTTCGGCGCTGACCGTGTACAGACCGTAGGCGAGTACCGTACAGGCGGCGGAGATCGCGATGAACTGGTCCAGCAGCCCCAGGCTGTAGTCGTTCAGCACGCGGCGGGTGCCATCGCCGGAGGGAGTGCGCTCGATGCTGGTATCGGCCAGCTCCGCGCGGCGCTTGGCGAAACCCAGGAACAGCGTCAGCATCAGCCCGCACAGCAGCAACCATTGCGACGGCTCGATGCCGAGCCCCAGGGTGCCGGCGAGAATCCTCAGCATGAAGCCGGTAGCGATACTGAACACATCCAGGATGACCACGTGCTTGAGCCAGCCGGTGTAGGCGACGTTCAGCACCAGGTAGCCCGCCACCAGCACGATCACCCAGATGCTGACGAGGGCCGCCAGCAAAAGCGCGATCGCCACCGCGATGGCAAAGATGACCCAGGCCTGCGCCACCGGGATCGCGCCGCTGGCCAGCGGGCGGTTGCGCTTTACCGGGTGGCGTCGGTCGGCATCCACGTCGATGATGTCGTTGAGCACGTAGACCGCGCTGGCCATGGCGCAGAACGCGAGGAATGCCAGGCCGGCCTCCAGCAGCATGGGCGCTTCCCAGGCATGTGCGAACACCACGCCCAGGAGCACGAACCCGTTCTTGATGTACTGATGGGGTCGCAGCAGCTTGATCAGGGATGAGAGCATCGACGGGGTGTCTGGCGGGGCCGGGGTTGCAGTCTACTAACGCACCGGATGCGTTACCATCGGGCGCGCTCGCCGGAGCCGTGCCGCGGCGCGTTCCGCCCTGTCCTTTTCGGTCAATCTGGAGGTCCGACATGTCCCGTTTCCTGCACGCCGTTGTATCCGCCGCCGTACTCCTG
>SKNJ01000218.1 GCA_007120575.1 Thioalkalivibrio sp. | reverse complement strand
CGGTCACAGCCCGAGGACTACCAGATCGCCGCGCGCCTGGCGCTGGTTTATTCCGCCCTGCCGTTGCCCCTGCAACTGGACGCAGGGCTGCGCGGGGAGTTGACCGCGCGCAGGGAATGGCAGCGATGGCCGCTCGACTGAGAGGGGTCCCGTGGGGGCTCCTGGGTATGGGGCTGCTGTTCGTCCTGCTGCTGGCATCGCTGGTGGTAATGGGCGACGCGGCGCAGAACCAGGCGCGCTTCGAACAGCTGTTCCTGTGGCTGCTGGTGTTCCATGCGGCGGTCCTGCTGGTGCTGGGCGCGCTGATCGTCTATCAGGTGACGCGCATGGTGATCCAGTACCGGCGCGGGGTGCCGGGCAGCCGCCTGACGCTACGGCTGGTCGGCGGTTTCATGCTGGTCGCGGTACTGCCGGTTACGGTGGTCTACTACTTCTCCTTCGAGTTTCTCAACGAGGGTGTGGACTCCTGGTTCGACGTGCGGGTTGACTCCGCGCTGGAGGACGCGCTGGAGCTGTCGCGCTCCTCGCTGGATCTGCGCGTGCGGCAGCTGGCCAACGAGACACAGGACCTGATGAGCGAGCTGGAAGGGGTCTCCGAGGGCCTGGCCCCGCTGGCGCTGAACGATTTCCGGCGTCGGGTCGGGGCACAGGAGCTGACGCTGGTGGGGGCCAACAACCGCATCATTGCCTCCAGCACTGACAGCCCGATTCGCCGGCTCCCGACCCCGCCCGGTTCGGACATCCTGATGAGGGTGCGCCCGGAGCAGCCCTATTCGCGGCTGGAGCCGCAGCCGGACGGTTCCCTGATCATTCGCGTGGTGGCCACCACCAGTAGCCGGCGCCCGGGCGCGGAGAACCGTATCCTGCAGGGGATCTATCCGGTGGACCCGCGCATGAGCGCGCTGTCCCTGCGGGTACAGGACGCGTTCGCCGAGTACCGCGAATTCGCCTATCTGCGTGGTCCGATTATCCAGGGCTTTATCTTTACCATGTCCCTGGCGCTGGCGATCTCGCTGATGGCCGCGCTGTGGGCCGGGCTGATGGTGGCACGGCGCATGGTGCGCCCGATTTCGGATCTGGTGCAGGGGACCCGGCTGGTGGCCTCCGGCGACTACAGTACCCGGCTCGCCGTGGGGCGTGCCGACGAGCTGGGTTTCCTGGTGCAGTCATTCAACGCGATGACGCGCACCCTGAACGAGGCCCGCGACGAGGCCGAACGCAATCGCCGTCTGCTCGATGCCGAGCGTGCCTATCTGGAGAGCGTGCTGCAGCATCTGCGGTCCGGGGTCCTGGCGCTGGACGGGGGGCTGCGGCTGCGCACCGCGAATGCCGCGGCCTGCGAGATCCTCGAGTGCGACCTGCGCGCGGCGCGTACCCGGGTGATATCGGACCTGGGTACGGAGTGTCCGCTGGCGGGGCAGTTCTTCGAGGCGATCAGCGACGCGTTGATGCGCCAGGAGGCGGAGTGGTCGCGCCAGGTAGTGGTGTTCACGCGGACCGGGCGCAAGGTGCTGATGACGCGCGCCGTCTGGCTGCCGACCTCCGGCTCCAGCCGGGGGCTGCATGCGATCGTGTTTGACGACATGACCGAGTTCCTGAAGGCTCAGCGTGACGCGGCCTGGGGCGAGGTGGCACGGCGCCTGGCGCACGAGATCAAGAATCCGCTGACCCCGATCCAGTTGTCCGCCGAGCGCCTGTCGCGGCGTCTGGGCAAGGTGCTGGAGGGGGCCGATCGCGAGGTGCTCGACCGCGCGACCGCGACCATCGTCCAGCAGGTCGAGGCGATGAAGACCCTGGTAAACGCGTTCCGCGACTACGCCCAGGCGCCGCGCCTGGAACTGGCCTCGGTGGACCTGAACCAGCTGATCCGGGACGTCAGCGAGCTGTACGTGACCGAGGACGGACACGCGCGCGTGCATCCCGAACTGGAAGAGGGACTGCCGGCGATTCGCGGGGATGCCGGGCGCCTGCGCCAGCTCCTCCACAACCTGATCAAGAACGCACTGGAGGCCGGGGAGGCCAGCGTCGGGGATCATCCGGTCGAGGTGCGCATCACCACCAGTCGTCTGGAGGAGCCTTCCTGCCCGTGCATCGAGATGAAGGTGACCGACTCCGGGCCGGGGATCCGCCCCGAGTTTCTGGAATCGATCTTCGAGCCCTACACCACCGACAAGCCGCGCGGTACTGGTCTGGGGCTGGCGGTGGCGCAGAAGATCGTCGAGGAGCATGGTGGCGTCATTGAGTGCCATAATGCGGAGCCGGGCGAGGGAGGGGCGGTGTTCCGTATCCGCATCCCGGTCGAGCATGGCCCGGTGATTCACGAGGAGCCGGAATGAGCGACGCCTACGTACTCGTAGTCGATGACGAACCGGACATCCGCATGCTGCTGCGCGATGTGCTGGAGGACGAGGGCTATCAGGTGGCGTTGGCCGGCTCGGTGGCGGAGGCCAAGTCGCAGCGTCGCAGCCGCCGTCCGGACCTTATCCTGCTGGATGTCTGGATGCCGGACGGCGACGGCATCTCGCTGCTGAAGGAATGGAGCGACGATGAGGGCCTGCCCTGCCCGGTGGTAATGGTCTCCGGGCATGGCAACGTCGAGACCGCGGTGGAGGCGACCCGACTGGGAGCCTACGACTTCATCGAGAAGCCGCTGTCGATCGACAAGCTGCTGATCACCCTGAACAATGCCCTGGAGTCCGCGCGCCTGCAGCGCGAGAATGTGGGCCTGAAGCGGCGCGCCGGTACGGTCTCTGAGCCGGTCGGGCGCAGCGCGGTGATGGCCAATCTGCGCGACCAGGTACAGCGCATGGCGCAGCACGATACCTGGGTGCTGATTACTGGCGAGCCAGGGGTTGGCAAGCAGACCTTCGCGCGGTTGCTGCATGCCCGCAGCGCGCGCCGCGACAGTCCGTTCATCGTGGTTTCCGTGGGTTCGATGTCCGGCGACGAGGCGATTGCCGAGCTGTTCGGCAGCGAGCAGGGCGAGCGGGTGCGTTACGGCCTCCTGGAGCAGGCTGCCGGTGGCGTGCTGTTCCTCGACGAGGTCGCGGAGATGGACCTGCAGACTCAGGGGCGACTGCTGCATGCGCTGGATACTCAGCGCATTAGCCGGATCGGTGGTGATCAGCCGATCAGCGTGAACGTACGCGTGATCGCGGCCAGCCAGTACGATCTGGCCGAGGCGGTCGAACAGGGGCATTTCCGCGAGGACCTGTACTACCGGCTGAACGTCCTGCCGCTGAATGTCCTGCCGCTGCGCGAACACCCCGAGGATATCCCGGAATTGCTGGAGTACCACATGAAGCAGCTGCACCAGCAGGAGGGACTGCCGATGCGGGTGTTCCAGCGGCCCGCGCTGGAACGCCTGCAGCAGTACCACTGGCCGGGCAATGTGCGCGAGCTGCGCAACCTGGTGCAGCGGCTGATGATCCTCGGCTCCGGCGACGAGATTACCCGCGACGAGGTCGATCGCACCCTCGGCGGACAGACGCACCGCCCGGAGGAGAGCGGCGAGGCCCTGGTGGTCCCCGACCTGCCCTTGCGCGAGGCCCGCGAACAGTTCGAGCGCCAGTACCTGTTGCAGCAACTGGAACGCTCCGAAGGTAACATGACGCGCCTGGCGGAACGGGTAGGGCTGGAACGCACCCACCTGTACCGCAAGTTCAAGGCCCTGGGGATCGACCCCAAGCGCGTGAAATCCGATAGCTGAGTCCGCTCCGGGACGGGAGGCGCATGAAGCACATCATCATCCTCGGGGCCGGTCAGGTCGGCCAGTCGCTGGCCGAGGCGCTGAGCGCCGACGGCATCGACATCACCGTGGTCGACTACCGCGCCGAGATGCTGGCGGAGCTGGAGGATCGCTTCGATATCAAGACGGTGCACGGCTTTGCCGCGCACCCCTCGGTGCTGGAGGCGGCCGGGGCACAGGACGCGTCGATGCTGATCGCGGTCACCAACTCCGACGAGACCAACATGGTTGCCTGCCAGGTCGGGTCGACGCTGTTCAACATCGAGACCAAGATTGCCCGGGTGCGGGCTCGCGACTATCACGACACGCCGACGCTGTTCGCTCAGGATGCGATTCCGGTCGACATGTTGATCTCGCCCGAGGCGATCGTGACCAGCCATATCCAGCGCCTGATCGAGCACCCCGGCTCGCTCCAGGTGCTGGAATTCGCCGAGGGGCGGGTCTCGCTGGTGGGGGTGCGTGCCTATTATGGCGGCCCGCTGGTTGGCCACGAGCTGAAGAACCTGCAAAGCGACATGCCGGGCATCCATACCCGGGTGGCGGCGATCTTCCGCAAGGATCGCCCGATCAAGCCGGACGGCTCCACGGTGATCGAGGCCGATGACGAGGTGTTCTTCGTCGCGGCGAAGAAGAACATCCGCGCGGTGACTTCGGAGCTGCGCAAGCTGGAGAAGCCGTACAAGCGGATCATGATCGCGGGCGGCGGCAATATCGGCGAGCGTCTCGCCGAGACCCTCAGCAAGCGCTATCGGGTCAAGGTGATCGAACGCGACTCCGAGCGCGCCGACCACCTGGCGCGCACCCTGCCCAGCAACGTCCTGGTGCTGCATGGCGACAGTGCGGACGACCGCTTCCTGGAATCCATCAACGTCGAGCACAGTGATGTGTTCTGCGCGGTCACCAACGACGACCAGGCGAACATCTTCGCCGGGATGCTGGCCAAGCGCTGGGGCGTGCGCAAGGTGATGTCGCTGATCAACCGCCCGAGCTACGTCGACCTGCTGCAAAGCGGGACCATCGACGTCGCGATCTCGCCGCAGCAGGCCACCATCGGTGCCCTGCTGGCCCGGGTGCGCGAGGGGGGGACGGCCACCGTGCATACCCTGCGGCGCGGCGCGGCCGAGGCGATCGAGACCGTGGTCAACGGCGATGCGCGCACCTCGCAGGTGGTGGGCCGGCGGGTCGACGAGATCGATTTTCCGGAAGGGACCAGCGTGGGGGCGATCGTGCGCGAGGACGACGTGATCATTCCGCATCACGACACCACCATCCAGGCGGGTGATCACGTGATCCTGTTCGTGACCGATCGGCGCAAGGTGCAGCAGGTCCAGCGCCTGTTCCAGCCCAGCGCCCTGTTCTTCTAGGCGGGGCCCGTAATCCATGCTCCATCTCGCCTCTACGGCCCGGCTGCTGGGTGTCCTGCTGACCCTGTTCAGCCTGTCGATGCTGCCGCCGGCGGCCATTGGGTTCCTCTACGGGGAGTCCACTGCGCTGGTGTTCCTGGAGGCGTTCGCGCTGTTGCTGATCCTGGGCGGACTGCTGTGGGGCCCGCTGTATCGCATGCGCCAGGAGCTGCAGGCCCGCGACGGTTTTATCCTGGTGGTGCTGTTCTGGCTCGGTCTCGGTCTCGCGGGGGCCACCCCGCTGTTTCTCGATCCGAACCTGCAGATCTCGTTTACCGACGCGGCGTTCGAGTCGATGTCCGGGCTGACCACCACCGGGGCCACGGTACTCACCGGGCTGGATGACCTGCCGCGGGCACTGCTGTGGTATCGCCAGCAGCTCCAGTGGATGGGCGGCATGGGGATCATCGTGCTGGCGGTGGCCATCCTCCCGCTGCTGGGCGTGGGCGGCATGCAGCTGTTCAAGGCCGAGACCCCGGGCCCGATCCGTGACAACAAGCTGACCCCGCGCATTGCCGAGACCGCGCGCAACCTCTGGTACATCTACCTGGGCCTGACCGTGGCCTGCGCGCTGGCCTACTGGATCGCAGGGATGGATGCCTTCGATGCTGTGGCGCATGCCTTTACCACCGTCGCCATCGGGGGATTCTCCACCTACGATGCCAGCATCGGGCACTTCGACAGTGTGGCCATCGAGGCGGTGGCTGTGGCCTTCATGGTCATCGCCGGGATGAATTTCGCCCTGCATTTCCTGGTGCTGCACCGTGCCACCTGGGCCCCTTACCGGCGTGACGAAGAACTCCGGACCTATCTGATCCTGCTGGGATCGACCACCGCTATCGTCGTCGCCTATCTCCTGTGGAGCGGTTTCTCGCCGGATACCGGCGATGCCGTGCGCAAGGCCGTCTTTCATGTGGTTTCGATCGGCACCACCACGGGATACGCCACGGATGATTTTTATCTGTGGCCCGGGTTCCTGCCGGTACTGCTGCTGTTCCTGTCCTTTGTGGGTGGCTGTACCGGCTCCACCGGCGGGGGCATGAAGGTGGTGCGCGTGTTGCTGCTGGTGAAGCAGGGCCTGCGCGAGATCAAGCGCCTGATCCACCCGCATGCCCGCATCACTGTGAAGGTGAACGGCAAGGAGGCACCGGACCGGGTGGTCCAGGCGGTGTGGGGCTTTCTCGCGGCCTACGTGATGGTGTTCGTGATCATGATGCTGGCGTTGATGGCATCCGGTCTGGATCAGGTGACCGCGTTCTCGGCGGTGGCGGCGACCCTGAATAACCTTGGTCCCGGGCTGGGCGAGGTTGGGGCGAACTACGGCGGCATCAATGACTTCAGCAAGTGGGTGCTGGTACTCGCCATGCTGATGGGTCGGCTGGAAATCTTTACCGTGCTGGTGCTTCTGTCGCCCGCCTTCTGGCGGCGTTAGCCTGAACGGATCGTTTGGCCGG
>SKNJ01000127.1 GCA_007120575.1 Thioalkalivibrio sp. | reverse complement strand
GATCACATGCAGCGGGGCCTTGGCATCCGCCCGCGCCGCATCCAGCGCGGACACCAGCGGCGCGTACTGCATCACCATGCCCGGACCGCCGCCATACGGCCGATCATCCACCGCCTGGTGAAAACCGGCGCCCCAGGCACGCGGGTTCCAGTATCTCAGTTCCAGCTGGCCGCGCTCCGCGGCCCGCCCGGTCACGCCGGATTCACCAACGGCGGCGACCAATTCCGGAAACAGCGTGATCACGTCGAAACGCATCCGCTGGCCCGAGTCAGTATTCGGGATCCCAGTCAACCCGCACGCGGCGGGCCTCCAGGTCCACATCCAGCACGTATTGTTCGCGTACCCAGGGGATCAGCCGTTCCCGCTCGCCCCGAACCACCAGCACGTCGTTGGCACCCGTCTCGATGAACCCGGAGATGGTGCCCAGTTCCGTACCATCGCGATGCTCGACCGTCATCCCCAGCAGGTCGGCCCAGTAATAGGCGCCGTCTTCGACCGGGGGCAACCAGTCGCGCTCGATCGCGAGTTCGGCGCCGATCAACTGGTGTGCCTCATCACGATCCGCAGCGTCGCGGAATTTCATCACGACGCCCGCGCCGTGGGCACGTCCGCCTTCGACGTCAACCAGGCGCCATGCGCTCCCGTGCTGCATCCACAGCTGCGGGAACTCGGTGATCGCGGCGCGCGGCGCGGTCTCGGAAAAGACCCGGACCCAACCCTTGACGCCATAGACCCCGGACACACGTCCGACGCGGATGCGCTCACCCGCCTCGTTCATGACCGCAGCCAAGCGTCAATACAGCAACCGGGCGACCTCAGGCCGCCGCGGACTGCTGCTTGCGGTAGCCCTTGACCAGGTGGTTCACGCGCTCGGACATACCGGCGCCGTGACCCAGCCAGTAGTCCACGCGCTCCAGGTCGATGCGCAGCGGTTCTTCCTGACCACGGGCAACCGGATTAAAGAAACCGATTTGTTCCTTGTAGCCACTGTCCCGACGCTTGCGCGAGTCGGTGACCACAATCGAATAGAACGGGCGCTTCTTGGCGCCGCGGCGGAGCAGGCGAATCGTAACCATATATTCCGTTGAACCCCGTTTGAGTCCGTTTTCTCGAGAAAGCGCGCGATTATAACGAATCCGGTCGCCAGCACAAGGAGACCCCCTCTGCCGCAACCGCCCGTTCGCGCCCGTGTGCCGACAATCAGCGAAACGGCATACCCCCGCCGGGGCCACCCATGCCGCCCATTTTACCCCCCAGGGCGCGCATCATTTTGGACGCGCCACCCTTGGAGAATTTCTTCATCGCCTTGCTCATTTGCGTGTGCTGCTTGAGCAGGCGGTTGACGTCCTGGATCTGGGTCCCGGAGCCGGCCGCGATACGCCGCTTGCGCGAGCCCTTGATGGCATCGGGGTGGCGCCGTTCATAATCGGTCATTGAGGATATCACCGCCAGCATGCGGCCGATCTCCTTGTCGCCGGCCTGGTTCTTGACCGCATCGGGCAGCTTGCCGGCTCCGGGGAGCTTCTCCAGCATGGAGCTCATGCCGCCCATCTTCTGCATCTGGCCAAGTTGCTCGCGCAAGTCGTTCAGGTCGAAGCCGCGGCCCTTTTTCAGCTTCCGGGTCAGCCGCGCCGCCTGGTCCTGATCCACCTGTCGCCCGGCCTCCTCGACCAGCGACAGCACGTCGCCCTTGCCGAGGATACGCGAGGCGATACGTTCGGGATGGAACGGCTCGAGCGCATCCGGACGCTCGCCCATACCAATGAACTTGATCGGGACGCCGGTAATCTTGCGCACCGAGAGGGCCGCCCCCCCACGGGCATCGCCGTCCGCCTTGGTCAGCACCACGCCGGTCAGCGGCAGCGCCTCGCCGAAGGCGCGTGCGGTGTTCGCCGCATCCTGCCCGGTCATGGCATCGACCACGAACAGCGTCTCGATCGGATCGATCGCCCGATGCAGGGCCTGCACCTCGGCCATCATCTCCTCGTCGACATGCAGGCGGCCGGCGGTGTCCACCAGCAACACCTCGATGCCCTCGCGGCGCGCCCGGGCAACCGCCTCGCTGGCGATCGCCTCCGGTTTCTGCGCGATGTCGCTGGGATAGAACGTCACCTCGACCTGGCCGGCCAGGGTTTCGAGCTGCTGGATCGCGGCCGGACGATAGACGTCGCAACTGACCACCGCCACGCGCTTTTTCTCGCGCTCGCGCAACAGGCGGGCCAGCTTGCCGATACTGGTGGTCTTGCCCGCGCCCTGCAGGCCCGCGACCAGCACCACCGCCGGCGGCTGGTGCGCCAGGTTGAGCGAGGCGTTCTCGCCCCCCATGGTCACAACCAGCTCGTCATGCACGACCTTGATCAGGGCCTGCCCCGGGGTCAGGCTGCCGATCACTTCCTTGCCGAGGGCCTTTTCCTTCACGTCGGCGACGAATTCGCGCACCACCGGCAGCGCGACATCGGCCTCCAGCAGCGCCATGCGCACCTCGCGCAGCGCCTCCTGGATATTGTCCTCGGTAAGCCGCGCCTGGCCCTTCAGGCGCTTCATCGTGTCCTGCAGGCGGCTGGAGAGGCCGTCGAACATCTGGGAATCCCCGCTGATCAGTCGTCTCGAAGCCGACCATGCGCGGGTCGGCAAGATCAAGCAGTATAACGCCGGCGCGCTCCACGCTGCAGCGCCCCGGACGCCACCGCGGTATTCGCGGCCCCGGTGTGCATTCACGCCGCGGAGCAGGGATAATCGCGGGATGAGCACCACCTTCGGAGTCCTCGCCATCGTGCTGTATCTGGTCACGGTGGCCCACCTGGCCGTGTCCTCGCGCACCCAGCCACTGGCGCCCGCGCATCCGCGTGTACCGCTGGCCCTGTGGCTGCTGGGCCTGCTGGCCCATCTGGCGGCACTGCTGCCGCTGGTAGTGACCGACACCGGACTGAACCTGTGCCTGGGCAATGCCCTGTCGGCCTCGCTCTGGCTGGTCGCGGCCCTGCTGTGGCTGACCGCGCTGCGTCATCCACTGGCGATTCTGGGCGTGGTCATCCTGCCACTGACCGCGCTGGCGGCTCTCGCCGCACTGCTGTGCGACGGCGATACCCGCTACGCGACCTCCGCGGGGATCGACCTGCACATCCTGTTCTCCGCGCTGGGCTGGGCATTCCTCGCGCTGTCCACCGCGCAGGCGGCAGTGATGGCCGCCCAGCACCGCGCGCTGCACAACCATCACACCTCCGGCTTCGTGCGCTACCTCCCGCCACTATTCTCGATGGAGGTCTGGCTGTTCCGGATGATCTTTATTGGCTGGTTGTTCCTGGGGCTCAGCCTGCTGTCCGGCCTGCTGTTCGTGGATGACCTGTTCGCGCAGCACCTGGTCCACAAGACCATCCTGTCGCTCCTCGCCTGGCTGATCTTCTCCATCCTGCTGCTGGGTCGCTGGCGCCTGGGTTGGCGCGGCACCCGCGCGCTGGCCTGGACCACCGGCGGCTTCGTGGTGCTGGTGCTGGCCTATTTCGGCTCCAAGCTGGTGCTCGAGATCATCCTCGGGCGGGTCTGAGGGCCGCACCGGGTGGCACCGGCCGAGCCCCGCGTGCTTGACACACCCGACACCCTTGCCTGAAATGAGATGCGCGCCCGGTGGCGATACCGGCCCCCAGGCTCCCCACCCCTGACCGCAGGCCGCATTCGTGCAAGAAATCCCGCTGCCCTTCCTGTTCGGCGCCCTGGTGGTGCTGTTCCTGCTGTCGGCGTTCTTCTCCGGCTCGGAGACGGCGCTGATGGCGTTGAACCGCTATCGCATGCGCCACCGCGCGCAGACCGGTCATCGCGGCGCCCAGCGCGCCGCGCGGCTGCTGGACAAGCCGGATCGACTGATCGGCCTGATCCTGCTGGGCAACAACTTCGTCAACATCCTGATCGCGCAGATCGCCACCTTCGTCGGCTGGCGCCTGTTCGGCGATACCGGCGTGGCCATTGCCACCGGGGTGCTGACCCTGACCCTGCTGATCTTCGCCGAGACCGCGCCGAAGACCCTGGCCGCACTGCACAGCGAGCGCGTCGCCTACCCGGCCGCCTGGATCTACTCCGGGCTGATCAAGGTGATGTGGCCGGTGGTCTGGCTGATCAATCTGATGGCGAATGGCGTGCTGCGGCTGTTCGGCGTCCATATGAACGCCGGCCAGCGCGCCGCCCTCAACACCGACGAACTGCGCAGCGTGGTGTCCGAGGCCGGTTCGCTGATCCCGGCCAATCACCAGCGAATGCTGCTGAATCTGCTGGACCTGGAACGCGCGACCGTCGAGGACATCATGATCCCACGCAACGAGATCGTGGTGCTGGACCTGGACGAGCCCTGGAACGAGCTGGTTGACCAACTCCTGCACAGCAGCTTCACCCGCCTGCCAGTGGTCGAGGGCGAACTGGACCGGGTCCTCGGATTCGTACACCTGCGCGATGTACTGCCGCTGGTGGAACGCGAGGAGTTTTCGGCCGAAGATCTGCGCCAGGTCATCACGCCGCCATATTTTATCCCGGAGGGCACCGCGCTGAATCGGCAACTGATCAACTTCCAGCAACAGCGCCGCCGGGTCGGACTGGTGGTGGACGAGTACGGCGATATCGAGGGCCTGATCACCCTGGAGGATCTGCTGGAGGAGATCGTCGGCGAGTTCACCACCGATTCACCGACCATGAGCGACGACGTCATGCGCCAGGATGACGGCTCGGCCATGGTCGACGGCGGCATCCACCTGCGCGAGCTGAACCGCGCACTGGGTCTGGACCTGCCCCAGGACGGGCCGAAGACCCTTAGCGGCCTGATCGTCGAGCACCTGGAGAGCATCCCGGAGGCACCGGTCAGTGTGAAGATCAACGACGTAGTGATGGACATCGCCCAGATCAAGAACAACACCATCCGCACCGTGCGGGTCGTCGGTCCGGACCTCCCGCGCCAGCCGGGGGCGGATCACTGATGGCAAAGGCGAAGGTGCAGTATGTGTGCCAGGCGTGTGGCGCGATCAGCCCCAAGTGGGCCGGCCAGTGCGGCGACTGCGGCGCCTGGAACACCCTGGAAGAGGCCGCCCCGGCTCCCAGCGCGGGGCCGCGCGGCGGGTACGCCGGCGAGGTCGCCGGTATTACCCGCCTGGGTGAGGTCGAAGTGGCCGAGGTACCGCGCACCGGCACCGGGTTGTCGGAGCTGGATCGCGCCCTGGGTGGCGGACTGGTACATGGATCGGTAGTACTACTGGGCGGCGACCCGGGGATCGGCAAGTCCACCCTGCTGCTGCAAACCCTGGCCATGCTCCCCATCGGCGACACGCTCTACGTAACCGGCGAGGAATCGGCCCAACAGATTGGCATGCGCGCCCGGCGCCTGGGCCTGGAGGTCGACGGGCTGCGCCTGCTGACCGAGACCCAGGTGGAGAACGTGATCGCCACCTGCGAGCGCGAACGCCCGCGGGTACTGGTAATCGACTCCATCCAGACGCTCTACACCGCCGCGCTGCAATCCGCGCCCGGCTCGGTCGGTCAGGTGCGCGAGAGCGCCGCGGCCCTGGTGCGCCTGGCCAAGCAGCGCGGCATTACGGTGATCCTGGTCGGCCACGTGACCAAGGACGGTCAGCTCGCCGGCCCGCGCGTGCTGGAGCACATGGTCGATACCGTGCTCTATTTCGAGGGCGACCCGGACGGCCGCTATCGCATGCTGAGGGCGGTGAAGAACCGCTTCGGCGCGGTCAACGAGCTGGGCGTATTCGCGATGCTGGAGAACGGCCTCAAGGCGGTCTCCAACCCGTCCGCGATCTTCCTGTCGCGTCATCAGGGTCCGGTGCCCGGTAGCGTCGTCATGGTCACCCGCGAGGGCACACGGCCATTGCTGGTGGAAGTACAGGCGCTGGTCGCCGAGAGCCACGCGTCGCAGCCGCGGCGTATCACCGTAGGGCTCGAGCAGAACCGGTTGACCATGTTGCTGGCCGTCCTGCATCGCCATGGCGGCGTCGCCTTGTTCGACCAGGATGTATTCATCAACGTCGTTGGGGGCGTGCGCGTGACCGAGACCGCCGCCGACCTCCCGATGCTGGCGGCCGCGTTGTCGAGCTATCGCGATCGCCCGTTGCCGCAAGAGTTGCTGGCATTCGGCGAGGTCGGCCTGGCCGGCGAGATCCGCCCGGTCCCGAACGGCGAGGAACGCCTGCGCGAGGCGGCCAAGCATGGCTACACCCGCGCCATCGCGCCGGCCGCCAACGCCCCGCGCAAGCCGATCAAGGGGATGGAGGTCATTCCCGTCTCGCGCCTCTCCGAGGTCCTCGACGCGCTGTAGCACCCAGCCCGCCACCCTTCGTGGCTGGCGCCGGTTCGCCTTCCGGTGTTTACCTACCTTCGGCCCAGCCGCCTGCCTGGTGATGGCCAGGCCTGGATCCGGCTTTGGTGTTTACGGTGGTTCCACTCGGCCACCTGCCTGGTTTTGGCTGGCCATGGTTTGTCGCTAGCGTGTACGTGCCTTCGGCCCACCACCTGCCGACTGTTGGCTAGGCCTGGATCGGCCTTCGTGTTTACGGTGCCTTCGGTCCGCATACTGCCGTGCGCTGACTCGCCAGCGCGCCGCGAGTTACTTCTTTGCTTGTGCAAAGAAGTAACCAAGAAACACACCCGACTG
>SKNJ01000067.1 GCA_007120575.1 Thioalkalivibrio sp. | reverse complement strand
GCGCCCCAGCTTGCCGAGGATCTTGGTGACCTTCTCGCGCAGCTCGGCGGACTCGATCAGGTACTTGCGGATCTCCTTGTAGTTGCCGAAGGAGGTGCCGCAATGCACCAGCGGGTAGAAGTGCCCCAGCTCGTGGCCGTGCTGCTTGCCGGAGACGTAGGCCTGGTGGAAATTGCGCAGGAACACCGCAGCGAGCGACTCGACGTTCCCGATACCGGAGCCGTGGTAGTTCCACGCGGTGCAGGAGGTCTGGTCGGTCTCGTCGAGGTAGTCCTTGCCGGGCTCGAAGCCGAACTTGTTCATGAACCACAGCAGCGAGGTCGGATAGCCCGGGATGTTGCCGCACTGGCCACAGGACTTGTGGTGCCACAGCTGCTTGGTCGGGACCTTCTTGTCCCAGCCGAACAGGGTCTTCACCGAGATCGGCTCGTGTTCATCGTTGATGCGATGAATGATGATCTGGCCGTCCTTCTCGAGCTCGTACATATGCTCGCGGACGTCGTCCATGCGGTCACCGAGGTCGATGGTGCGGCGGTCGACGTGCTTGCGCACCCAGTCGGTGGCCTTGACCGCGTCTTCCTTCGACAGGTCGGTCGACTGGAAGAAGGAACCGTGACCGGCGATGCCCTGGCCATCGGTATTGTGGTAACCGGGCTTCATGGTGCCGGCGCCAGCGCCCTCGCCATTCTGGTTGTGATTGCCTGGGGTCTGTTCGCTCATAACGCTTCTCCTGATGTCCTGGATGCGGGAATCGTGCGACGGATTATTCGTCGTCTTCCTCTTCCTGCTCCTCGAGCCAGTCTTCGTAGTCCTCGCGCTTCTCGTCGATGAAGTCTTCGATCACATCGAAGAGGTTCTCGTCCATCAGCTCGAGGGACTTCAGGACCCCGGTCATTTCCCAGATGGTGTACATCTCGACGGAGGTCTTCAGGGACACTTCCCAGGCGGTCTCGACCGTCTGCAACGTCTTCACCGGAATCGCCTTGCGCAGGATGCGCAGATCGCCTTCCACCTTCTGGATGTTGGGGCCCCAGTCAGGGAAGTGATCGGGCTGGATCATGTCGGGAGACAGCTGATTACCCGTGGTGATCAGCTTCAGCATGACGCGGCCGAACGGCCGGAGCACGTCCTTGGCGGACTGCATCTCGTGCTTGATGGCCACTTCGCGCATGATCGCGACCAGGCCACCGGGGGAGTTCTTGAACGGGCAGCGCGCGGCACAGGTCATACACTGGGCGCAGGCCCAGATCTTTTCCTGCATCGCGTCATAGATCTGCTCGACGTTCTCGGTCCAGAGCAGCTGCACGATCTCGCGCGGAGAATAGTCGTAGAACTGGGCGGAGGGGCACGTCGCCGTGCAGATACCGCAGTTCAGACAGCCATTGAGCTCGTGATCGTAGCGAAAATCTCCGCGGATATCGTCGAAGATCTGCTGCATCTCAGCGTATGTCGCCATATGTCACCTCTTCGCTGTGGGCGATGCAGGTTTCTTGATGAACCTTGCTCAGCCAGCCTAGACCGCGTCCAGGCACCTAGCCAGTTACCGCATGGCAACCGACGTTATTCAGGAAACGGGGCGGCGATCCGGCCGGATCGCCGCCCCGTTCAGAGCGTTGAAAACGCCTTAGCCTTTCTTAACGAGGAAGTAGAACTTGCCGCCCTCTTCCTTGTGCTCCATCAGCTCGTTTCCGGTCTGCTTGGCGAACGCCTGGAAGTCCTTCACCGCACCCGGGTCGGTCGCGATGATGTGCAGGACCTGACCGGCGTCCATCGCCGCCAGGGCCTTCTTGGCACGCAGGATGGGCAGCGGGCAGTTCAGGCCGGAAGCATCGAGTTCTTGGTCAAAGTTGGCCATGTTTTGTCTCCTTTAGGGTTCTGTCTTTCGTCTTTGGGTACTGAGGTCCGGACCGGGCGCGCGCAGGCAATCCCTAGTCGAACTTTCTGGAACCGAATCTCCCCTTATAAGGGAACCGGAATCGGAATACAAGAGAATTCTAATCCGGAGATGCGATCGGTTTCCCGGCCTGGGCCCACCCCACGATACCGCCTCGCAGGTTGTTGGCGGTATCCACCCCCTGCTGACTGAGAAAGGCACAGGCCTGCGCCGAGCGGGCCCCGGTCTGGCAGTACAACACCAGCTCGGTTTCGGGGTCGGCAAATTCGTCCTTGCGCAGCGGCAGCAAATGCAACGGGACCAGTTCCGCCCCCGGGATGATGCCCCGCGCCGTCTCGCCCGGCGAACGCACATCCACCAGCCGGAACTGGCGGCCTTCCGCCTGCCACTGCTCCAGCTCGTTCGGGGTTACCTCGGTGAATCCGTACACGACACAGCCACTCCGCAATGGAACATGCTCCCTCGCAGGGTGTCCGGCGACATGCCCGGGCGAGTTGCCTGCACAGGAGTGGGCGCGGAGCATAGCGAATGCGGATGGAAATGCAAAACCAGCCCTGCCACGTGCGGGGCGATGTTCGCCCGGCTGCGAGACTCGTGGTACATTCGCGAACGCTTATCCGAACCCAGTCACATCTCGCGGAGGATTTCCCGGTGGAAAAGAGCGACTTCCAAGTCGACGGCCATTACGCCGTCACCCTGAAGGACGGCAACGGCAAGCTGCGTCCGGCCAACATCTATGTGCACCACATGGAAGACGACTACATGATCGCGCGCAACACCTCCGGTGGTGATGTCGGGCTGCTGTTCAAGCTGCCCTACGGCGACGTGGTCAAGCTCGTGCGCACCCACAAAGTGCTGGATCGCAAGAAATTCATGGTCCCCGAAGCCATGCTCAAGGCGAAGTTGTGGGAGACCCGTGACAGCATGCGCACCTACTCCTCGGCACCGGGGCTTGGCAAGTAACCGGCCAGTCCGGACCGACCGGTCGCGGGGGGCGTGGCAGTACGCCCCCCGCACCCTGAAGGCCGGCTGGTCCGGCTTCCTCCTGCTCCCTCTCCTGCTGATGCTGGCGCTGGCATCGGCGCCCCCGGCCCACGGCGAATCGCTCCCGGAACTCGGAGAGGCCTCCGGCGGCGTGCTGACGCCTGCGGAAGAACGTGAACTCGGCCGCTCGCTGCTACGCGAGGTGCGTCGTACCCTGCCCGTGGTCAAGGACCCGGAGATCACCTTCTATATCGATGCCCTGGGGCGCCAGCTACTGGCCAACACCCCGGACGCCGACGGTCCCTTCTACTTCATCCCGATCGACGACCGGCAGGTCAACGCCTTCGCGATGCCCGGCGGCCTGATCGGCATCCATTCCGGACTGATGCTGGAGACGCGCGACGAGGCCGAACTGGCCGCGGTCATCGCGCACGAGATCGCGCATGTCACGCAACGGCACCTGGCACGTATGTTCGCGCGCGGGCGCGAACTGAACTTCCGCACCGGCCTGGCGATCCTCGCCGGGGTCCTGGCCTCGGCGGTCGACCCGCAACTGGGATCGGCGGTAATCGCCGGCGGCGTGGCCGGCGGCATCCAGTCGCAGATCAACTTCACGCGATCCAACGAGGCCGAGGCCGACAACACCGGGATGCGGATCCTGGCCGACGCAGGCTTCGACCCGCACGCGATGGCCGACTTCTTCGAACGCATGCAGGAGCTGACCCGCGGGATCGGCGACCAGATCCCGGAATACCTGCGTACCCATCCCGTCACCCTGGACCGGATCACCGACGCGCGTGCCCGCGCCGACCGCCTGCCGGAAGGCGCGCGCGAACGCGGCCTGGAGTTTCGCTGGATGCAGGCGCGCATGCGTGCGCTGCAGGACCCGCGCCGCACCCTGGAGATCTTTCGCGGCCAGGTGGAACCGGCAGCGCATCATCTGTATGGTGCCGCGGTCGCGCACCTCGAACGCGGCGAAGCAGGGGCGGCGCACGACCTCCTCGAACGAATCGACACGGGGGCAGCGCCGGGCCTGACCTACGAGCTGGCGCAGGTGGCCGTGCACCGGGAACGGGACGAACACCCGGCGGCGCTCGGCATCCTCGAGGATCTCGACGCGGTCTATCCCGGGCACCCGGTGGTCCGCGAGCTGCTGGCACGGGTCCACCGGGACCTGGGCAATCGTGATCGCGCAGTCCGGATTGTCGCCGATCTGATTCGCCACGAGACCGCGCCCAAACCCGAACTGCTGCGACTCAAGGCGGATATCGCCGATGCCGCGGGACAGCGCGCGATCAGCCGCGAGGCGATGGCCGAATATTTCTTCCACCGCGGCCAGTACCAGGAGGCGGTGCGCCAGTTCGACGCGGCGCTGGAAGCGAACGATGCGAACGAACGCGACCTGCAGCGCATCCGCGACAAGCGCGACACCGCCCGGGAGACCGCCCATGCGCACACGCGCTGAACGGAATGTTCACGGACGACGGATCGTCTAACGTTGGTCACGCCCGGGCAGCCCGGGCCGCAAACCTTGCCTGTATTCCCAACTACAAAACCAAAGAGGTAGACCCCTCATGCATATCTCCCGTCGAGACTTCATGCAACTGCTCGCGGCCGCCAGCGTGGCCGGCTTCCCGCTGGGCGCGATGGCCGGCGGCCGCTACGGCACCAGTGGCGACCCCTACGACAGCCTGGACCGCTTCGGCAATGTCCATCTGTTGCACTACACCGACTGTCACGCGCAGCTCAAGCCGATCTACTTCCGCGAGCCGAACGTGAACCTGGGCGTCGCCGACATGCGCAACCGTCCGCCGCATATCGTCAGCGAACACTTCCTGAAGCATTACAACATCGAGCGCGACAGCATCTTCGCCCACGCCTACACCAACCTGAACTTCATGGAAGCGGCCGAGAAGTACGGCCGGGTGGGCGGCTTCCCGCAGCTCAAGACCCTGGTCAACAAGCTGCGCGACTCGCGTCCGAACTCGCTGCTGCTGGATGGCGGCGACACCTGGGGCGGCGGCTCCGGCTCCGCGGTATGGACCAATGCGCAGGACATGGTGGATGCGCAGAAGCTGCTGGGCATCGACATCGCCACCGGCCACTGGGAATTCACCTACGGCGCCGAGCGCGTCGAGGAGGTCGTGAAGGGCGACTTCGCCGATGCCGGGATCGACTTCGTCGCCCAGAACGTGCGCGACGTCGACTGGGGTGACCGCATCTTCAAACCCTACGTGATCCGCGAGATGAACGGCGTGAACGTCGCCGTGGTGGGCCAGGCCTTCCCCTACACCCCGATCGCCAATCCGCGCTGGATGGTCGAGCAGTGGTCGTTCGGCATCCGCCCGGACGACATGCAGGAAACCGTCAACGCCGCGCGCGCCGACGGCGCCGAGATCGTCGTCGCCCTGTCGCACAATGGCATGGACGTGGACATCAAGCTGGCCGGCCTGGTCGAGGGCCTGGACGCGATCATGGGCGGTCACACTCACGACGCCGTCCCTCAGCCGCTACCGGTGGAACGCCCGGACGGCGGCACCTGTCTGGTCACCAACGCCGGCTCCAACGCCAAATTCGTGGGCGTGCTGGACTTCGACTTCCGCGACGGCAAGATCAAGGACTGGGAATACCGCCTGGTGCCGGTGTTCGCCAACATGCTGGACGAGGACCCGGAGATGGCCGCGTATGTCGACAACATGCGCAGCCAGCAGGTCACCTTCAAGGGCGAGACCTTCCGCATCGAGGACAAGCTGTCCGAGGAGCTCGCGGTCACCGACGACCTGCTGTACCGTCGCGGCAACTTCAACGGCACCTTCGACCAGCTGATCTGCGATGCGCTGATCGAATACAACGATGCCCAGGTCTCGTTCTCCCCGGGCTTCCGCTGGGGCACCACGGTGCTGCCCGGCATGCCCATCACCTTCGAGCATGTGATGGATCAGACCGGCCTCACCTACCCGGAGATGACCCGCAACGCGATGACCGGGGCCCAGATCAAGAACATCCTCGAGGATGTTGCCGACAACCTGTACAACGTCGATCCGTTCTACCAGCAGGGTGGCGACATGGTCCGCGTCGGCGGCCTGAAATTCGCGATCGAGCCCGAGGCCGAGATCGGCGAGCGCCTGTCGGAGCTGGAGCTGGACGGCAAGAAGCTCGATCCCGACAAGGAATACGTGGTCGCTGGCTGGGCCAGCGTGCAGCGCGAACCCGCCGGGGGCGTCGGCGTCGACATCTGGGATGGCGTCGCCGAATACCTGCGCAGCCTGGACGGCAACGTGCGCATCAGCGACCTCAACGAGCCCAAGGTCAAGGGCATCGGTGCCGACAACCTCGGTTACATCCCGACCACCAGGGACATGTACCGCAAGTCCTGATCGGCACGCCGACACCCTTCCGGGATCCCCGGAACGCGAAAGCCCCGCCCCGGCGGGGCTTTTTCGTGGCGGCCACCCGTTGCCGACCAGGGCCGCGCCACCGGGCCAAGCTCAGATCTTGTGGTGCTCCAGCGGATAGCCCCGCTCGCGGAAAAAGCGATAGCGCGCCCGGCCCGCCTCACGGCCCGTCTCGTCGCCACCGACGATGTCGGCGACCCGTTCGAAACGCCCACAGTACTCCGGGACCTCGGGGGCGAGGTTGATCAGCACGTCGCAGCGATCCGACGGCGCATGCGCCTCGTGCAGGGAGACCGGGACATCCGTGTCGCGCACGTCGGTGCTGTGCGGCAGGAAGGCCGTGTCCTCGAAGGTCCACAACCATTCATCCAGGGTGCGCG
>SKNJ01000074.1 GCA_007120575.1 Thioalkalivibrio sp. | reverse complement strand
TGCGCTGGCGCTCGCTGCGCGGCCGCGACCTCGCGTACTCGCCGCGACGGCTGGAAGCCATCACCGGTCTGCTGGCGGACGCCCACTATCGCACCCGGCCCTCGGACCTGGCGCGCTGGCTTGAGGACCCCGGAATCCAGCTGGAACTGCTGGAAGGCGCGCACGACAAGGCACTGTTCGGGGTGGCCCTGGTTCAGCGGGAGCCGGGCCTGAAACCCGCAACCGCCGAGGATGTCTGGGCGGGGGAACGCCGTCCGCAAGGCCACTTCCTGCCCTGTGTCCTCGCCGGCCTCGGTGCGCTCGAACTGGCCGGTGCCCCCGCGTGGCGCGTGCACCGGATTGCCGTACACCCGGACTGGCAGGGACACGGGCTGGGCCAGCGTCTGCTGCGCCGTGTACGCGACCGGGCACGTGCGGCGGGGGTGCCACTGCTGGGAGCCAGCTTCGGCCTGCAACCCGGGCTGCTGCGTTTCTGGCGGGACGCCGGGTTCGGGCTGGTGCGCGCAGGCCAGCGCCCCGACCCCGCAAGCGGCCGGATCGGGGCCGTGGTGCTGGCCGCGACCCGGCCGGCTCGGCAGGGCGCGGTGGACCGGCTACGCGCGGCCTTCCGGCGCGACTGGCCGACATGGAGCGCCGGCCTGCTGGAAGACCCCTCCGGCGAGGTCGCAGCGGCAGTTGCCGACCCGGATCATCCGAGGGGCGGAATCCCGCCAGCGCCGGTGGATCCCGCGGAGGACTGGCACAGCATCCGTGCCTTTGCGATGCGCGCCCGCCCACTGGAATGGACCTTGCCCGCCCTGCAACGCCGGCTGGCCGCGCGACCGCCCGAGGATCGGGAAGGGCGGCTGCTGGCCCGAGCCTGCGAGCCGCCCATCCATTGGGACCGACTGGCGCGCGAGCTCGGCGTCTCCGGTCGCCGCGGCGCCACCCGCCGCCTGCGCCGGGCCACCCGGGCCTGGCTCGAACGGCTCGACGCCGAGTAACGGGGGCATTTGCCGGGATGGACCCTCGCCCGGGACCGACGCCACCCCGCGACCGTTGCGGGCCCACCCGATCGGGGCGCGGTGAAGAACCGGAATGCTGCCCGGCGGGGCTGATGCCGTGCGCAATGGCAACCCGCCGCATTCATTGGGCGGGCGCCCGGTCGGTCAAAGGCGGAACTGGGCCAGCGCCTTCTGGATCTCCTTCTCCACCTGCTTGAGCTCGTCGGAGGCGGCACTCACGCGATCGGCGGTATTCGCCGACTGATCGGCCTCGTCGGAGATCTGCACAATATTGCGGTTGATGTCCTCAACCACGGTGCTCTGTTCACGTGCGGCCACCGCGATCTGGTCGGTCATCTCCACGATGGTGGTCACCGACTGGCGGATCTGCTGCAGCGCGCCATTAACCTCCGCAGTGTGCTCCATGGTGGTCTCGGCCTCCTCCTGGCCCTGCTGCATCGCCGTCACCGCACTGGCGGTCGCCGACTGCAGGCGCGAGATCATGGCCTCGATCTCGTCGGTTGACTCCTGGGTGCGGGTGGCCAACTTGCGTACCTCGTCGGCGACCACCGCAAAACCCCGCCCGTGTTCGCCGGCGCGAGCGGCCTCGATCGCTGCATTCAGCGCCAGCAGGTTGGTCTGCTCGGCGACGCCGCGGATGACTTCGAGGATAGTGCCAATCTGCTTGGAATCCTCGCCCAGGGTAGACACCGTGTCCCCGGCCTTCTCGACCGTGCCCAGCAGGGAGGACATGGATTCGATGTTCTTCCCCATCACCTCGGCACCACTGTTGACGGCAGCACTGGCCTCCTGCCCGGCCTGCGACGTGGAGTCGGTGTTGCGCGCAATCTCCTCGGCGCTGCTTTGCAGTTCGTTGATCGCGGTAGCGACCCGTTCGGTCTCGTCGCGCTGGCGCGCGACCGCCTCGCGCGCCCCGTAGGCCTCCTGGTTCAGATTCTCGGTGGCCCGGTTCAGGGTCTCGGTACTCTTGCGCGCATCGGCGATGGTCCGGCCGATCTTGTCGGTGAAACGGTTGAACGCCCGGCCCAGTTGCGCGGTCTCGATCAGGCCATGTTCGTCAAGGTGGCGACTGAGGTCCCCGTCACCATCCGCGATCTCCTCGAGCGCGCTGGTCGAATGCGCCAGGGCCCGGCGCACCACCAGGATGATGAACACCGCCCCGGCCCCGCCGAGGATCACGCCGATCAGCGCAAGGACGCCCTGGGTGGTACGGGTGGCGCCCATATCCGCGCTCAGTCCGGCGGCAGCCTGTTCGGCACGCTCGGTAATGGTGGCACTGAGGTCCTGCAGACGATCGCGCGTCTGCACGATCAGCGGCCCGATCTCGGTCTCGATCAGGTACGCATCCTGCAGGGCCTGATCGCTGCCATGGATCGCGACCAGCTCCTCCAGCGCGCTTTCGAAAGTGGCAAATGCACGCTCGAAATCCTCGACCGCGATCTGCTGCTCGAAGTCCAGATCGTCCATCTGCTCGATCAGACGGCCCAGGATGGTGTGAATCTGGCCCGCGTAGAGATCCAGGTTCTGGCGGAAGGACTCGTCGCGAAACGCGATGAAGCCACGCAGGTTGGAGGTGATCTGCAACGTGCTGGCGCGCAGGTCCTGGAATTCGCCCATTCGGTCCCAGGAGCGCTGGAAGCGCGGCAGGTTCATCTCCGCATTGATCATGGTATTCGCGAGCTGCGACATCTGACGGGTCGCCGGGTTGGCGCGGTCATTGGCGATCGCCTGGGCGGGCATGTTCTCGGCCAGGTTCTCGGCCACCTCGATCAGCCGTTCGCGATGACCGGCAAATTCGCTGACCCGGCGCCGCACGTCCTCGGCACCCGCGGCCAGCTGGCGGTCCGCGCTCACCACCGGGTCATCGAGCAGCGCGTTGGTCGCCGCGTCCAGCCCCTCCATCGCATTCAGCCAGGCGTCGCGATGGGACGCGTCCTCGCTCATCAGGTAGAAGCCCAGAAACGCCGCACTCTCCTGCAGCAACTGCTCGACCTGATTCACCCGCGCCACCGCCGGATAGTCCGCCTGGGTCAGCTGCTCGACCGCCTGGCTCCCGGTCGTCATCGCGCGCAGCGCCAGCAGGGAGTTGATGATCAGAATAGCCACGACCAGCCCGAAACCGGCGATCAGCAGCCCTCGAATCGAGAGTTTGTCCAGCATGCGATGACTCCTCCGTCGGCGCCTTCTGGCGGGCGCGTGGGGCGATGCGGGCACCCCGCTCGCCACCTGAAAAGATGACTGTGCAACCCCTGTTACGGCAAGCAGTGCCGGGAGTTGAGGCCGGCCGATGCCGAAATCGCATGGCCGTCGCCGGGAGACGCCGCAGACGTTACGTGGATTCCAGTGCCTCCCAACGCCCGTAGGCCCGAGCCAGCTCGTTCTCGACCTCCTTCAGGCGTCCCTGCAATTCGCGCACCCGCGCACCGTCGCGCAGGGTGTCCGGATCGGCGAGCGCCGCGGCCAACTCCGTGTTCTCTGCCTCCAGCGCCTCGATGCGGCCCGGCAGGGCCTCCAGCTCGCGCGCCTCCTTGTAGGATAGCTTGCGTACCGGGGATGGCGCGGCCGGCGCCGGCTCGGGCTCCGCCGCCGGAGCGCCGCGCGGTGCGCTGGCCGCACTCGCCGCAGCCACCTCCGCGCTCCCTTCCAGCAGGCGCCGGGTCACCCGCCCGGGCAGGTCCGACCACCCCCCCACGAACTCCTCGACCGTCCCGTCGCCCGGCATCACCAGAGTGCTGGTCGCGACGTTGTCGAGGAAGCTGCGGTCATGACTGACCACGATCGAGGTGCCGCGATACTCGATCAGCAACTGCTCCAGCAGCTCCAGGGTCTCGACATCCAGGTCGTTGGTCGGCTCGTCCAGCACCAGCAAATTCGCGGGCTTCAGGAACAGTTTCGCCAGCAATAGCCGGTTGCGCTCGCCCCCGGAGAGCGCCGAGACCGGCTGGCGCGCGCGCGCCGGCGGGAACAGGAAGTCCCCCAGGTAGGACAGTACGTGACGGTCCTCGCCATTCACGGTGACGCGATCGCGTCCCTCGCCGACCGCGTCCTGGACCGTGGCCTGCTCGTCCAGCTTCGCCCGCGTCTGGTCAAAATAGGCAATCTCCAGCTTGGTCCCGAGCTTGACCGTACCTTCCAGCGGCTCGATCTGGCCCAGCAGCCCTCGCAGCAGGGTGGTCTTGCCAGCACCATTGGGCCCGATAATCCCCAGCGCGTCGCCCCGTTGCAACAACAGGTTCACGTCGCGCACCACCGGCTGGCCGTCGTAGCCGAAACTCGCCCCCTCCGCCTCGATCACCCGGCGCCCGGAACGCTGCTCGGGACTCAACTGCATGCGCACCTGACCACCGCGCTCGCGGCGTTCGGCCCGTTTCTGGCGCAGCGCCTGCAGAGCGCGAACGCGGCCCTCGTTGCGGGTCCGCCGCGCCTTGATACCCTGACGGACCCAGGTCTCTTCCTGGGCCAGCTTGCGGTCGAACTCGGCCTGATGTCGGGACTCGGTCTCCAGGCGCTCGGCCTGGCGCTCGCGGAATGCCTCGATCGACGGCGGATGCTCGTACACCTGGCCACGGTCCAGTTCCAGGATGCGGGTGGCGACCTTCTCCATAAAACGCCGGTCATGGCTGATGAACACCACCGTGAGCTGGCTACCGACCAGGAACTCCTCCAGCCAGCGAATCGCCGCGACATCCAGGTGGTTGGTCGGTTCGTCGAGCAGCAGCAGCTGGGGCTGCTGGACGAGTTCGCGCGCCAGCCAGACCCGGCGTTTCAACCCCCCGGACAGCGCGGCAAACCGCGCCTCGGGGTCCAGGCTCAGGCGCGACAGCGTATTCTCCACCCGGTTCTGCAGACTCCAGCCGTCGATCGCGTCGAGCTGAGTCTGCACCGGCCCCATCTTCTCCAGCGCCGCCATATCACCATTCGCCGCGTCCAGGCTCAGGTGGTGAAACCGCTCCAGCAGACGACCGGCCTCGCCCAGACCCTCGGCCACCACGTCGAATATCGTGCCCTCGATGCCGGGCGGCAACTCCTGGGTGAGGTAGGCAGTGGTCAGGCCATCCTGGCGCGTGATCTCGCCCGAATCGGGCTGGAGCTCGCCGTTCAGGATCTTCAGCAGGGTGGACTTGCCCTCGCCGTTGCGTCCGGCGATCGCGACCCGTTCGCCGGGTTCCAGACTGAGGCTGACGCCGTCGAGCAGGGAGGCCATGCCGAAGGCCAGGTGGATATTGCGCAGGGTCAGGATGGCCATGGGATTCCGTCGGGGCGAATGGGCGTTTGGGGGGTGCCAAGCCTATCACCTTGCCACGCATCCGCGTACGCCAGGCACACCCCGGCCGGCTCCGCCAGCCCGGCAGTGTCTGGTCCTGGAAAGGCATTCGGGTTCTTGGTCGCTTGACCCTGGTGTCCCGCCGGGCTGGGCGTGGGGCTGCGGTATGGGGACGACGCAGCACGCGCCTTGCAGACAATGGCTCAGACCACACGACCGGCCAGCTTCGCAGCGGCAGACGGATCGTCGAGCATGGTGCCCGGGCGGGTGACCGTATCGCTGACGATATGATGCAGGGCCTCGCGGGCCGGAAAACTCTGGCGCGCGCACTGATCGCGCGATAACCCGCAAACAGAAAGGCCCCGCGAACGGGGCCTTTCGAGGGGTCGCCGGAAGCCGGGGCGGCATGGGCCACCCTGGCAGTGGATGCGGATCACTCGATCTTGATGTAGGCGAAGCCATGCTCGTTTTGCAACTCGGCCACGCGCACCACACCGGACGGCACGAAATCGACGGCATCATAGACCTCATCCTGGGCCAGGCCGATCTGGGTACGGGTAATCTCGCACAGTTCCAGCTTCACGCCATGCGTGCTGTTCAGGCTCAGCAAACGCCCACGCAAGGTATCACGCTCCTCCTTGAGCTCGGCGTCGGCTTCGAAGGGGGTCTCGGCGAGGTCATCGTCGGTGAGGAACCGGATCCCGTGCGCAACGAACACGATCCGGACATCCACATCCATGAACTGATTCTCGTAATGGGTCATCATGTTGTTGATGCTGGTCAGCATCGCGGAGAAACGCCGCGGATCGGCATAATCGGCGTGATAGACCACCTTCGCCTCGGGCTCGAAGGCCTGGGCACGCGGGGCCAGCGCCAGGCTCGCCACCAGCAGGGCCGTCATCAACAGGCCGATCCCGATACCGGGCAAGGTCGATGTCCGACGGGAAAATGAGGGGGTATTCATCAAGGGCTCCTTGGGTAGTCTCGTGTATAGAGTAGACGCGCGCGAGCATGTATACCATCCGTGATCCGGACCGAACACGCTTGACGCTACCCCGGGGGGCGGGTATGCTCCGCAGCCTTTCCGAAACCTAGCGCAACTATCGCGAGGGACCAGTTTTGGCGAATATTGCTTCTGCCCGCAAGCGGGCCCGTCAGGCGGTCAAGAACCGCGCCCACAACATGGCGCTGCGGTCGCGCTTTCGCTCGGCCATGAAGGCGGTACTCAAACCGCTGCACCAGGGTGACGCCCAGGCGGCCAGCGAAGCCTTCAAGCAGGCTGTTCCGGTGATCGACAAGACCGTCAGCAAGGGCTTGATCCACAGGAACAAGGCTGCGCGGCACAAGAGCCGGCTGAACGCCCGCATCCGCGACCTGGCCCAGGGCTA
>SKNJ01000139.1 GCA_007120575.1 Thioalkalivibrio sp. | reverse complement strand
TGTAGCTGGCACCGGCCTGGGCGAAGTCGGGGATGATGCGATCCACCGGCTTGACCATCAGGTGCACGTCGATCGGCGCGGTCACGCCGTGCTTGCGCAGGGCATCGCAGACCAGCGGGCCAATGGTCAGGTTCGGCACGTAGTGATTGTCCATCACATCGAAGTGCACGGTGTCGGCACCGGCCGCCAGGACGTTGTCGACTTCCTCGCCCAGGCGGGCAAAGTCGGCGGACAGGATGGACGGGGCAATGAAATCGGGTTGTGCCATGGGGTCCTCGCTGGGCTCTTGGGGAAACGCCCGGCCGAATGCCGGCCAGGTTTTCGAAGCGCCCGAACTTTACCGGATGCGGGCATCGCTGGCAAAAGGCCACAGCCGGCCGTCACTTCCCCGCGCCCCCAACGCAAACGGGCCGGGAATTCCCGGCCCGCGCGCTACCCGGCCTGGCCAGGCAGTACCTCAGTTGAACTCCGAGGCGATGAAGGTGGAGACGTTGGCGATATCATCGTCGCTCAGGTTCTGGGCCTGCGGACGCATCAACGCGGTGTTGTCGCCCACTTCCTCGCCGGCGCGGTAGCGCTTGAGAAGATCGACCAACTGGTCGGCACCCTTCCCGGTCAGTGCCGGGAAGATCGCCTGGCCCTGGCCCTCGGTGCCATGGCAGCTAACACAGACGCTCTGATACATCGACTTCCCCGCCTGGACATCGGCCGCCTGCGCGCCCGGCAGCGCCAGCATACACCCGGCGATCCCACCCAGAATCAACAGCTTGCTTTTCATTATGGTGTCTCCTCGTTCTCGATATGGCGAACCGGACGGGGAATCCCCCGCGGCCGCTGTAACGAACGTTAGCAGCCCCTCACTGAACCATTCATTAACGTCGAGGAAACCGGGGACTTGGCGCGGGCCGCCGGTGGCGAGCCCCCCGGCGGATCACCGGCCGTGGATATAGCGCTCATCCGACCAGGTCGCCAGCCACTCCGGACGCACCATCACCAGACCCGTAATCACAATGCCATTGACCACCGCCTCCGGCAGCACCAGCAGTGGCAGGTAACGCAGGTAGTCGCGGTAGATGTCGACCCAGGCGAGTTCGGTGAACAACCCGTACACCAGCGCGGAGGCCAGCACGGTAGCCGCAACCGAGAGGGCCCCGCCGAGGAACGCAACCGCGTACAGATAGATGAACATATGCGCGGGCAGTCGCACCTCGGCCAGACGCAGCAGCGCCCAGGTCACGGCGACCGGCAACACCCCGGCCAGCAACACGGTCAGCGGGAATGCGGCCAGCGGCACCACGCCGAACAGCCCCAGCAACGCCACCACCATGAACACCATCAGGATCGCGAGCTGCCAGCCGAACATCAGGGTCATGGTCGCCATCCCCAGAAAATGCAGCGCCAGCCCGTCCAGGGTCTGGGCACGCAGGCTCCAGATCAGCAGCATGCAGATCAGGGCGATCACGAACAGCCGGGTGCGCCCGGGGACGAAAAATGCCTCCCACGGCATGCGCCGCAGCATGAACACCATCCCCGCGCCCAGCAGCAGCGCGGAGACAACCTGCAGGCCCGCCGGGAGATCGGCCGCGCCCTCGACCATGCTCAGTCGGGCTCGCGCACGGCCGCCGCGACGGTGTACTCGCGGCCCTGCTTGACCTTGTCGTAGTTACCGAACACTTCCTTGAAACCCTTCTCGATAAAGCGCCGAAGGCCGGTAATGGTTACGACATAGATGCGCCCGCCCGGGTTCATCTGCTCATGGGCATCCAGCAGGTAGGTCTGAAGCATCTCGCGTCCCACCTTGGCCGGCAGGTTCGAGGCGACCAGGTCGAAACGACGATCGCGGATCTGGGCGAAACCGTTGCTGGTCAGGCAGTCCACGTTAGTGATGCCGTTGAGTTCGGCGTTGCGCCGGCTGTATTCCACCGCAAGGAAGTTGGTGTCCACCAGGGTGCAGTGGCCGTGCGGAGCCTTGCGTGCCAGGGTCAGCCCGATCGGACCATAGCCACAGCCCAGGTCGAGGCAATGATCGGCAGGTTCGACCTCCACCCGCTCCAGCAACAGGCGGGTACCGTCGTCGATGCGGCGCGGCGAAAACAGGCCCCAGGTGGTCACGAAGCGCAGTGACTCGCCGGCCAGGGTGTCGCTGAGCTCGAGATCGCGCTTCAGTTCGGCCTGGCGCGCGCGCCGGGCCCGGGCATCGGGGAAGGCCTCGGTCATGCCGGGTCCCTACCCGCGGCCTGTGCCAGTTCCTGCCACAGGCCGTCGACGACGGACGCCGCCGCCCCCGCATCCGGGTCCCCGGGGAGACCCAGCACATTCACATGTCCCATCTTGCGCCCGGGGCGCGCCTCGGCCTTGCCGTACAAATGCAGGCGGGCACGCCCGTTTTCCAGCACGCCACGCCAGTCGGGTCCCACGCCCTGCGCCGGCCAGAGGTCCCCCAGCAGATTGACCATCGCCACTGGAGTGGTCAGCCGTGCCGGAGCCAGCCCCAGCCCGCAAACCGCACGCAGCTGCTGGGCGAACTGCGATACGGTACAGGCATCCAGGGTGTAGTGGCCGCTGTTGTGCGGGCGCGGCGCAAGCTCGTTGACCAGCAGCTCGCCACCGGCAGTCACGAAGAATTCGACCGCCAGTACACCCTCGAAGGCGAGCGCGTCGGCAATCCGCTGGGCCATCGCCACCGCGCGCCCGGCGATCTCGTCGTTGACCCGCGCGGGCACCCGGCTCAGGTGCAGGATCCCGTGACGGTGGATATTCTCCCCCACCGGAAACGCCTCGCTGCGGCCCTCGCCATCGCGCGCCAGCACCACCGAGATCTCGCGCTCCAGGTCGACCCGCTCCTCCAGCACGCAATCCACGCCACCGAGCTCGGCGTGCGCCGCGCCCAGACCCTCCATGCGCGCGAGCGGGACCTGGCCCTTGCCGTCGTAACCCAGCCGGGCGGTCTTCAGGATCGCGGGGAAGCCGAGCGGCGAACCACCGGAAGAGACGGCACAGGGGTCGACTCCGGCCACGACCGGACGCCAGGAGGCGACCGCCACGCCGATCCCGTCGAGAAAGCGTTTCTCCTCCAGGCGGTCCTGGGCGACCCGCAGCGCGCGCGCACCCGGCCGCAGGCAGGCATGCTCGTCCAGCCAGTCGATGGCATCCGGCGGGATGTTCTCGAATTCCGCGGTAATCACCGCGCAGTGCGCGGCCAGCTCGGCCAGCGCGGCGCGATCGTCGAAGGCCCGGCACAGGTGCCGCGTGGCCAGCTGTCCGGCCGGACTGTGCGGGTCCGGGTCCAGCACCCAGACACCGTAGCCGGTTTCCAGCGCGGCCTGCACGAAATAGCGACCGAGCTGCCCGCCACCGAGCAGCCCGAGGGTCGCGGGGGGCAGGATCATGACGACTCCGGCGGGAGGGACTGGGCCAGCACGCTGGCGCTCTGACGCTGCCGCAACGCATCCAGGCGCTCGCGCAATGCCGCATCGTGGTTGGCCAGCATCGCGGCGGCGAACAACGCGGCATTCGCGGCCCCGGCCTCACCGATCGCGAAGGTCGCGACCGGGATGCCGCGCGGCATCTGCACGATCGACAGCAGCGAGTCCTGGCCCTGCAGGTGGCGCGAGGCGACCGGAACCCCGAGCACCGGGACCGAGGTCTTGGCCGCCAGCATCCCCGGCAGGTGCGCGGCCCCACCGGCCCCGGCGATGATCGCCTGGAGGCCCCGCTCGCGCGCCTGCTGCGCATATTCGAACAGCAGGTCCGGGGTGCGGTGGGCGGACACCACGCGCGCCTCGTACGGCACGCCCAGCTCCACCAGCAGGTCCACCGCGCGTTCCATGGTCGGCCAGTCGGAGGTGCTGCCCATCACCACGCCCACCCGGGGCGTCGAATCGGTCGTCGTTGCGCTCATGCGCGAACGATAGCGGGCCGGCCCCGAACCGACAAGCCTGACGCGCCACGAACCGCCCCGGACGGGCGCGCGGCTGGTAGAATCGGGCCATGAACGACACCCTGCTGGAAAGCCACATCCCCGACCTCCAACTGGTGCATCGCGGCAAGGTCCGCGATCTCTATGCGGTGGACGCCGATCACTGGCTGATGGTCACCACCGACCGCCTGTCGGCATTCGACGTGATCCTGCCCACCCCGGTACCCGACAAGGGCCGGGTGCTGACCGAGATCACCTGCTTCTGGATGGACAAGGTCCAGCGCGAGCTCGGGATCCCCAACCAGCTGACCGGCATCCCGCTGGCCGAAGTGGTGCCCGATCCGGCCATCCGGGCGCCGCTGGAGGGCCGCAGCCTGGTGATCCGGCGTCTGGAGGCCCTGCCGGTGGAGGCGGTGGTACGCGGATATCTGATCGGCTCCGGCTGGAACGACTACCGGACGAGCGGGAAGGTCTGCGGGATCGCGCTCCCCGCGGGCCTGGAACTGGCCGCGCGTCTGCCGGAACCCATCTTCACACCCAGCACCAAGGCGGAGGTCGGAGATCACGATGCGAACATCGACTTTGCCACGGTGATCGAGACCCTCGGGCGCGAGCGCGCCGACGCGGTGCGCGACGCGTCGCTGGCGATCTACGCAATGGCACGCGATTTCGCTGCCGAGCGCGGCATCCTCATCGCCGATACCAAGTTCGAGTTCGGAGTGGACGGCACCGGCCGCCTGCACCTGATCGACGAGGTACTGACCCCCGATTCCTCGCGCTTCTGGCCGGCTGACCGGTATGCGCCCGGCCGCAGCCCGGACTCCTTCGACAAGCAGTACGTGCGTGACTACCTGGAGGGGCTGAATTGGGACAAGCAGCCCCCCGCTCCGGAACTGCCTCCGGAGGTGGTGGAGCAGACCGCGCGACGCTACCGCGAGGCCCTGGAGCGGCTGACCCGCAAGGCATGAACACACCGCGCGCCGGTCTGTTCGTCACCGGCACCGACACCGGGGTCGGCAAGACCTTTGTCGGCTGCGCGATGCTGGCTGCGTGGCGGCGCCAGGGCCTGGCGCCGCAACCACGCAAGCCGGTGGAGTCTGGATGCCCGGAACGCGACGGTGCCTGGTTCCCCGAGGACGGCGCCGCGCTGGCTTTGGCGGCTGGACTCCCGGGCTCGGAGCTGGCGCGGGTGACGCCCTGGCGGTTCCCGGACGCCCTGGCGCCCGACCTGGCGGCGGCCCGCCAGGGCGTGCATCTGAGTATCACGCAACTGGCCGACGCCTGCGCGGTACCGGGCACGGGACCCGTCCTGGTCGAAGGCGCCGGCGGCTTCTACTCCCCGCTATGCACCAACGGCCTGAACGCGGACCTGGCCGCGGCGCTGACCCTCCCCGTGCTGCTGGTCGCCGAGGACCGGCTGGGCACGCTGAACACCTGCCTGCTGACACTCGAGGCCCTGGAGCGCCGCGGACTCATGCTTGCCGGGATTGTGCTGAACCGGCGCCGCGCCGACGCCCACCCGGCCCTGGACAACGCGACCGCACTGACCGGTCATACCACAGCCCCGATCCTGAGCCTGGCCGAGGGCATCACGCACGAGGACCTGGTTCAGAAGGTCTCGACCTGGAAGTCGTCAGAACGGATACCACCCGCCCCCGGCGCTGCGCCGGCGGGCTCCTGATCCGCGGGGCCGGCCCCGGCACCGTCGCGATAGCCCGCCAGCACCTCCCGCAGGGCACGTGTCCCCGGATGGTCCACCCGACGCGTCTCGACGATATGGACCGGCCGCCGGGCCTCGCCGTAATAGGCCTCGTTGAAGTCGTCGCGCACGCTCAGGCGCGAGCCCGAAAAACTCATGCCCAGGTACGCGCCGCGGGCACGCGAGAACGAGAGGAAATCCGCGGTGGGCGTCGCACCGCGCCCGGCACCGACCGGCCCCGCGGCCACCGAGGCATCTCCCCCCAGGCGGATCGCGGAACCGAACATCGAATCCACCGCATCCTGGGTGCGCGCCACCATTACCACCTCGGCCGCGTCGCCCCCGAACTGCATGCCGAAGCTCACCGAGCCCAGCGAGTAGAAGGCCACCGGCGAGTAGTCACCGCGCTCCTCGTCCCAGGCCAGGAACACGCCCAGACCGCCGGACCCGCCCACCAGGAAGGCCCCGCGGCTCACACGCGGGAAGACCACCACACCCCGGGCATCGCGCAGCGCCTCGCGCAACGCCTCGTAGTCGGGGTGGGCGGCCATCTGCTCGACCGTGGCCTGGGCGCGATCGATGATGTCCTGGGGATCGACTTCGCGGCTGAACGGGTTGGCCGCAACCCCGCTGGCGGACACGAGCTGGGCGCCGACGAGGAGGACAAGGGCGAGCAGGATTCTCATACGCGACTCCACAAACACGAAACCAGGGATCAATACGCCCATGATCGCACAAAAAAAGGGGGCCGAAGCCCCCTTCTCGCTACCCGTAATGTGCGTGGTCTCCCGAATCAGTTGACCTTGGGATCCAGCTCGCCGGACAGATAACGCTTGACCATGTCGTCCAGGGAGATCGGCTTGATCTTGGACGCCATGCCGGCGCAACCGAAGGCCTCGTAACGGGCCTGGCAGAGGTCCTTCATCGCGACGGTCGAGGCCTTCAGGAACTTGCGCGGGTCGAATTCCTTCGGGTTCTCGGCCAGGAACTTGCGCACCGCGCCGGTGGAGGCCATGCGCAGGTCGGTGTCGATGTTGACCTT
>SKNJ01000031.1 GCA_007120575.1 Thioalkalivibrio sp. | reverse complement strand
TACAGGTTGTGGCGAGTGCAGCCAGAGGGCGGCCCCGCTGACGACCTGGGCCGGGGTTGGGGACAGGGTCTCGGTGGGGGTGTCCAGATCGTGATGCGCCCGCAGGGCGTGTTCGGGCAACGGCGTCCCGCAGTTGTGCAGACGGGTCACGGCGGTCTCGCCCAGGCGCGCGCGCAGGCGGGCCAGCACCACCGGGGTTCCGGGGTCGCGGGATGTGTGGCCGGGGGCCGATGCCAGCAGTTCGGGCGGGTCCGGCCGGGGGTCCAGCAGGCGGTCGGCGTGCAGTTCGAGAGCGATGACCGGTGCCCGCAGGGCCACACGCTGCAGGCGGGTCTGCCACAGGTCCAGCCATTCGGCGGCGCGGATGCCGGGAAGAATGCGCTCCAGATTCAGGGTAGTGTGGCCGTTGCGGTGACGCAGCGTCAGGGTCATGGCCTGCAGGCTGCGCTGGCGCCCGCGCAGGTTCTGTTCCATCTGCTGCAACAGGCGCTTGAGGGGAAAGGTCAGGGCCGGGGTAGCGGTGATCTCGTGCTCCAGACGCAGGCGCAGGTCCAGCACCGGCGCAGGGGCAAAGCGCGGCAGGACCTCCCGGTGATCCCCGAGCAGGCGGTCGATCCAGGTCAGCAGTTCCGGGCCGTGGCGCCGTGCGAGTTCCTTGCGGGGCAGACGCAGCAGGTCGCCGAATCGGCGCAGGCCGGTGGCATTCAGGGCCTCGCGGGTCGCATCGGGGAGGGGGCAGCGGGCCAGTGGCACCGGCATCAGGGTTCGACGCAGGGCGTCGCGATCCGCGGGCAGGGCCGGGCTGCGCAATCCGGCCAGCAGGCGCGCGGCTTCGGGAGAACCGGCGAGTCCGATGCGGGGGTGGAACCCAAGGGTACTCAGGGTCTCGTGGACCCGCCTGCGCAGGGCTTCGAGACCGCCGAACAGGCGCTGGCTGCGGCCGGCCTCCAGCAGCAGACGTCGGGCGCGGGGTTCGGGGCAGACATGGTCGGAGAATTGCAGCAGGACACCGGCCAGCATCCGGATCTGGTCCTGCATGGCCTCCGGGTCGAGTTCCACCAGTTCCGGGGTGTCGAGGATCGCCAGGGCATCGGCCAGCCGCATGCCGGGCCGTACGCCGGCCCGGCGGGCCGGGCGGTTGGCGGCATGTACCCGGGGAGTGGCGGGTGTCTCGACGACCAGCAGCGGGCGTGCGGTCTGGCGTCCGGCGCGGGCCAGTACCTCCAGGGCCAGGTGGGGCAGATCGATCGCCATCCAGTGTTCGCGGGCGGGCGCGGGCGCCGGATAGGTGGCGGGGTGACTTTCCGGCGCCCCGCGAGGTGGCGCCGTGCTGGGCGCCGGTGCTACTGGGGCGAGCAGCCCCAGTTGGCGCGGAGGTCTTCTTGCGAGGTGTGGGGTTTCGGGATGGAGTACGGGGGTGCCCATGTCATGGTGATCCCGGGCGGGAGCCCGAGCAGGGTTCGGAATGGGGGATATGCAGCGCCTGGCCGGAGTGAGTCCAGGCACCGTTGCCCTTGAGTGCCTCCAGTTCCAGCCCCTCTGCTCCGGCTCGCCAGCGCAGGCGCTGGTGAGCGGGCGAGGGCTGGGCGGCCGCACTGGAGGGGCGGTACAGGATCGCGCAGGCGCGGCTTTCCGCGGCGGCCAGGCGCAGGCGCCGCAGGCCGGGGGTGGGCAGCGGGCCGCGTGCCCAGGCCAGCAGGGCTCCGAACTGATGGTCGCGCAGGCACTGCTCGCTGCTCCACAGGGTGTCGGTGTCATGTTGCGTATCCAGGAGCAGGATGCGCTCGGTGGGGATGCCAAGCTGCCGCCAGCCGGGCAACCAGGGCGTGGCGGGCGGTGCCACCAGGGCCAGCCAGCCGCCGGACTGGCCGCAGGCGGTCAGCATCGGGACCAGCAGGCGGGTCTCGCCGCTGCCGAAGGGTTCGCCAAGCAGTTCGATCAGTTGACCCAGGGGCCACCCGCTACCGCCGAGGAGGGCATCCAGTCCGGGCTGGCCCGAGGGCCAGGCCGGACCGTGGCCGGAGCCGTCCCGGGGGCGCCCGCGCCGGATCGCGGGATGTTCCAGCAGTTGTTCCAGTGCGCTCATTGGTCCGGTTCGGGGCCGGTACCTTCCAGGTCCCGCAGGACACCCACGCCGATACCCTCGATCGCGAGGGTCTGGCGTTCGAGGTCGATCTCGATCGGGGCGAAATCGGGATTCTCCGCCAGCAGGCGTACCCGGGGGCCGTCCTGTTGCAGGCGCTTGACCGTGACCTCGTCCTCGATGCGCGCGACCACGATCTGGCCGGGGCGGGCCTCCGGGGTCTGGCGTACGGCGAGCAGGTCGCCATCCAGGATGCCGGCGTCGCGCATGCTCTCGCCGCGCACGCGCAGCAGATAGTCGGGACGCGCCCGGAACAGATGGGGGTCGACGCGGTAGTGGTGCTCGATGTGTTCGGTGGCGAGGATGGGCAGGCCGGCGGCGACCCGCCCGACCAGGGGCAGATCGATGGCCCGGGTCCGGTGTCTGCCGGGCAGACGGATGCCGCGCGCGGCCCCACCGACCAGTTCGATGGCGCCCTTGCGGGCCAGGGCCTTCAGGTGACATTCGGCGGCGTACGGCGAGCGGAACCCGAAGGCGCGGGCGATCTCGCCGCGCGTGGGAGCGGTGCCCTGGGTTTCGACGATCTCGGTGATGTAGTCGAGGATGGCCTGCTGGCGCGCGGTGAGCGACACGGGGATATCTCCAGGTATCTGGTTAAAAATACAGTACTCGGAGAGGTCCGGGCGAGGCAAGTGCCCGCGCGGGCCTCGCCCGCTCCGGGATGGGTGCTTGAATCCGCCGGAGGCGAGTGGTGTAGTTTGGGCGCGCGTGAAACCGGGCCGACAGGCTCGCTACGGAGGAAACCATGGAAACGCCAGGTCAACGTCGTAATCGCGAGGCATTGCCGCCGCTGCCCAAACCGGTGCGCTGGGCGATCGGGCTGGGCATTGCGATCATCGCGGGCTGGTTTATCTGGACCCTGCTGCCAGGAGCGGGATTCAGTGGTGATCTGGAGCGCGTGGGTGCGGGCGAGCCGGTGGCCGTACTGGTGCACGAAAGTGCGAATCCGACCAGTATCGGGGTGATGGAACGCCTGGAGACCCTGCGGGCCGCGCCTCCCGGAGGGATCGAGTTTCTGGTCGCCTCGCTGGGCGATCCCGAAGGGCAGCAGTTCGCGCGTCGCTATAACGCCGATGTGCCCGGGACCCTGGTGTTCTTCGATGCGCTGGGTCAGCCACGCGCAAGGCTCCATGATCCCGATACCACCGAGGAGATCATCCGGGCCGCCGAGCGCCTCGCCGGGGTCTCCCGATAGGGAGCCGTTTGGCGCGGTATTCCATCGCGCGCGGACTGCCTTCGAGGGATAACGCTCGGCCCTCCCTGCCCACCCCTTCCTGCTCAAAAGCAATCCGGGGCCGGTCAAGTATTGATCGGTCCTTCATCGTTTTGATCCTCGCTCACCCGTTTGTTCCGTCTTCAAGTCACGGAAAAAAGAGGGTTTTATCGATCCTTGCAGTATGGCCTGGTGCTTGCTTGTGTCCCCGGGAGACGACGGCCCCGGGTTTCCGGACCCTCGGCCGGTCCGGAAACCATGTGACGGGAGACGCCGTGTTGAAGACGAGAGTGCGACAGCGAGGTGGTTGGTGGCGCGCGCTGGTCCTGGCCCTGCTTGCAGGGGCAGGGCTGGCAGGTACCGGTGCAGCCCTGGCGGATGACGCGGCGTTGGCAGAGGAGGTCGATCGCCTGGTGGAGGAGGTGCGTGGACTTTCACCGATCATGGCCCGCAAGCGGGCCAGCGACCTGCGTGCACATATCGGCCTGATGTTCGACAGCCCGCATGCGGTGGAATCCGATCCGCGTACGCCGGCCGGACGGTTGGGGGCTGCGACCTTCTGTTTTGCCTGTCATGGCCAGGGTTTCGAGCATTACTTCAATGTGGGCGAGGATGTCAGCGCCGACAAGGTCAATGACACCTGTCTGCAGTGCCACAGCGGCGGCGACCGGATGCATTTCCGGGGCAGCCCGCACGAGTTCCAGGATATGGCCTGCGTGGACTGTCACGCCATGCACAGCGACAACGAGCGGTTGCTGAAGTCCGAAAGCCAGCTCGCCCTGTGCAGTACCTGCCACCAGGAGCGCCGGGTCGACTTCAACCGCCCGCATCACCATCCGGTGGGCGAGGGGCAGGTCGATTGCACCGACTGTCACAACCCGCATGGTACGGCGGGTCCGCGTCTGCTGCGCGGCAACGATATCAACCAGACCTGCTTTTCCTGTCACGCGGAACACCGCGGGCCGTTTCTGTGGGAGCACCAGCCGGTGCGCGAGGCATGCACCAACTGCCACGACCCGCACGGCTCGGTGCACCCGCGGATGCTGCACGCGCGGCCGGCGCAGTTGTGCCAGTCCTGCCACATGACCAGTACGTTCCACCCCGGGGACCTGATGGAGCACGACGAGCCCCAGCGTCGCTTCATGGCGGCCGGGCGCGGGTGCCTGAACTGCCACTCGCAGGTGCACGGCTCGAATCATCCCGGTGGCAGCCACTTCAGGCAATGACTGCCATGGGTCGAGGTGTGCCGGACGAACGAATGCGGGAGACAAAGAAATGAAGCGCTGGACGATTGGCAGTGTGGTGGTGACGGTATCGGTTTTCGGTGGACAGGGTGTCGCAACGGCGGGTACACCCCATTCCACTGCCGTGCCGCCGGGCAGCAAGGAGTCCGAGGTGGAAGTCGGGGCGGGGTATCTAAGTGAGGACGCGGCCCGGTTCGGTCGCTATACCGGTCCGGTGGAGAGCGGCTTCTTTCCGATTCTCGACTTTGACTGGTTCCTGACGCTGGACGAGGATGACGAAGACTACAACGATGCGCGCTACGGCCACCTGCAGGGGCGCGATCTGGGTCTCGATTCGCGCAATGTACGCGGCCGCTACGGGATACAGGGAGATTACGGCGTTCAGCTGGAATACGACGAGCGGCCGCTGTTCCAGGAACTCGACATGCGCAGCCCGCTGAGCCGTGACGGGCGCGATCGGCTGCGCTTGCCGGAGGTCGGTGACGTGGACACCGTGGATCAGTCCTCGCGTTCCTGGGATATCGATCAGAAGCGGCAGACCGTCACCCTGTCTGCGCAGAAGGTTGTGCGTGAATCGGTGAAGTTGAACGCCTCCTTCAGCCGCGAGGAGAAGACCGGCCGACGTTTCCAGGGCTATGGCGACTGGACCCGGGCCCAGGGGTTCCAGTTGCCCGCACCGATTGATCAGCGCACCGACCAGCTCGATCTGGGCTTCGAATATCAGGGCGAACGATTCCAGGGCCGTATGGGCTATCACCTGTCGGCCTTCAGTCAGCTGGAAGAAGACTTCTTTGTGGTGGATGATCCGACGTCCGCGGACTGGGCGAACCCGGATCAGCGCACCCTTTCGCTGGCTCCGGACAATACCTATCACAATATCCACGCGGCCGGGGCCTATGCCGTACGCCCGGGCACGCAGGTGAGTGGCGAGATCCAGGTAGGCCGCGCCGAACAGGACGAGGACTTCATCGCGGACGACAATTTTGCCGGGGCCCTGTCGGATCTTCCGGACAGCCTGGATGCGCGGATCAACACGACCCGGGTCAATCTGCGCGGGGCGCATCGGCTGACCAACCGGATCCGGCTGCGTGGGAGCGTGTTCTACAACGAGCGTGACAACCGGACACGCTCGTTCGTGGTCGGTGGGCGGGAGACCCGCCCGCATGGCGAAACTCGCTACGGGGTCGAATACGACGCGGACTTCAACCTGCCGGGGCGCAACAGCCTGACCCTCGGGTATGGATACGAGAATGTCGACCGTGAACTCGGCGACCGGGGCAAGAGCGAGGACTGGACGTTCCGCGCCCGCTTGCGCAGTCGCCCGACGGATAATCTTTCGCTGGGCGTGCGCGCATCGCACCTGATTCGCGCCGGGGGCACCCGCTACGATGGCAGCACCCTGCGCGGACACCTGGATACCCTGCACCAGTACCACCTCGCGGATCTGCATCGCTTTGACGGCGCGTTCCACGGGAGTTACGCGGTGAGTGACGCGCTGGCGCTCGGGTTCGAACTGGGGGCGCGGATGGATGGCTACGAGAACTCGGAGTACGGGCTGTTGTACCGGGACCGCTATTCCGCAACCGCGACCCTGGATTATTTCCCGTCGGCGGATTTCTCGGTTCATGGATTCCTGACCGCCGAGACTGGCAAGAGCGAACAGCGCGATGCCAGTCAGACGCTCGATTACAAGGGCGATACGGTGACCCTTGGGGGCGGTTTCGAGCGCGCCATGACCGAAGACGGGCGGTTCCACCTCGGGATGGATGGGCTGTACATGTATTCGCGCACCAAGGCGGGACTGAGCGTGGGGCAGGACCATCCCACCGTGTCCAGCGGGCTGGCCCAGATCGAGGTCTTCGGGCGCTATCAGGCCCGCGAGAACCTCGAATGGCGGCTGGCCTACATGGTCCAGGCCGCGCGCGAGCGGGACTGGGCGCTGGGTTCTGGTCCGGGCGACGGGCCCGACGGGTACATCCTGATGGGCCAGGAGCCACTCGACTATACCGCGCATCTGTTGATGGGGTCGGTGAACTACCGCTTCTGAATGCGATCTTCATACCGGGAATAAAGCGCGGGCTCGATCAGGGCGAGCAGGCGGCGCTGATG